>NZ_JBALOP010000001.1:146031-154913 GCF_036962685.1 Bacillus sp. JJ1566
CGCCCGTCATGTTTGTAACAAGTCCAATCCGTTTTCCCATAAACTCTTGCACTCTCGTTTCTAAAAAAACATCAAGTCCTAGCTTCATTTTATCCATTCACATCCTTTATTGGAGCAGAAACAACTGTCCTTTCAGTCTTTCGATCTGCCAACTGAATATTGGCTGCTGCATTAAGTGTAAAGACAGCCATGATACCGACATATAACAATAGAAAGCCAATAATGGTAAGCGATAATAAAACAGTAATTGAAGCAATTTGAATAAATAGTCCAAATGAATAAACCGGTTTAGCCATAAATATTCGAATCGACTTATTCATCACTGTAAACATCTTGCTATCTTCGCTAACAAGAAGTGGAATAGCATATACTTGAGAGACTAAGAACATGAAACAAAAATAGGTTTGGAAAATGCTAAAAATAAAGAGTCCATACCCACCATTGATTTCAAAATAGTACCACCAGGTGGATACTGGGATTAAAATTGCAACTAAATAGAAGAATCCAATAAATAGAGACCTTTTATAGAAGCGTACGAAAGAAGAAAAAAATCCAGGTATTATTCTAATTCTTTTCCTCTCTATAACCTGCTTCATCACTACAAGCACTGCGACTGTTGCCGGAAATAATGTTAAAAATAGATAAACTATCGCACTTGGAAGCGGTAATATAAAGATAGCTGGGACCAATAATAGTGACCACAGAACACTAACACCTAAAACTTTTGTGATGTTCGTAAAAATCTGATTACCTGTTTTGACTAATAGTTTACTTATACTTAACATTTTATTACTCCCTTTTTTAAACGATTCTTAATTGTGTTACTGGGTCAAACAAACTCATTTTTTCAAGGTTAAAATACAATTCTTTCTTCTGAAGTGATTCAACTTTATATTCCGATGGTACCTTCGCTGTAATCGTTTCCTCACCAATTGAGAAATAAAGCAATAACTCCGAGCCTAAATGTTCAACTGCTTTTAATATTGGTGTAATGATATTTTTTTCAGGCTTTGTATGCATTGTGTCTGTATTAATGATATCCTCAGGTCTAATACCGAAGACAACCTCTTTTCCTTGGTATGCATCATATTTCTTAACTAAAGACTCTGGGATTGTAAATGAATAATCAGCCGTTATTATTTGATTTCCTGATAGTCTTGCCTTTGCGAAATTCATTGGAGGTGATCCAATAAATCCAGCAACAAACATATTCTTCGGATGATTATAAAGCTCCTCTGGCGAAGAAATTTGTTGAATTTCACCTTGGTTCATTACAACAATTCGCTCTCCTAAAGTCATAGCCTCAACTTGGTCATGTGTTACATAGACAATTGTTGCTTCTAGACGCTTATGAAGCTCCGCTAATTCAATTCGCATTTGCACACGTAATTTTGCATCCAAATTACTTAAAGGTTCATCAAATAGGAAAACACTAGGATTTCGAACAATCGCACGGCCAACTGCAACACGTTGTCTTTGACCACCACTGAGTTCCCTTGGCTTTCGGTCTAACAAGGATTCAATATTTAATATTTCGGATGCTTGCTTAATCTTTTCTTCTATTACTTGTTTGGGAACCTTTAAATTTTTTAAACCAAAGGATAGATTTTCCTTAATTGTCATATGCGGATATAGAGCATAGTCCTGGAACACCATGGCAATATCTCTTTCCTTTGGATGGACTTTATTTACTAAGCGATCACCTATAAAAATATCACCTGATGATTGTCGTTCGAGCCCTGCAATCATGCGTAATGATGTTGTTTTACCGCATCCAGACGGACCAACAAATACAAGAAACTCTTTATCCTTTACAGTAAAAGTTGAATTATTGACAGCTTTTACTTTTCCTTTATTATCATCTTCAAATTCTTTCACTACATCGACAAACCTTACTTCTGCCATACTTAAGAGCCCCCTATCCTTTCACTGCACCAATTGTAATTCCACGTAAGAAGTATTTTTGCAATGCTAAAAATATAATAAACATTGGTAGTGCAGTTAATACAGCACCTGCCATCATTGCTCCATAATCCGCTGTATACTGATATCTGAAGCTTGTTAAACCAACTTGTAACGTTCTCATCGCATTTGAGTTTGTGACTAGGAACGGCCAGAAGAAGCTATTCCAGTTCGCAACAAATGTAAAAATCCCAAGAACAGCAAGACCTGGTTTTGCCATCGGCAGCATAACCTTCCAGAAAATCATTGGTTCTGAACAAGCATCGATTCGTGCTGCATCAATTAATGTTGATGGTAAAGATTGCATAAACTGTCTAGCTAAAAACACATTTGCTGTTGTGACCAAGGTTGGAACGATTAAAGCTGTATACGTATCAGCAATTTGGAATGTGTTAACTACTAAAATATATAATGGAATTAACGTTACTTGACTCGGTATCATCATGGATGCGAGTAAAATCCAAAATATCGTATTTCTCCCTGGGAAACGCAGCTTGGCAAAAGCATAACCAGCAAGGGAAGCAAAGAAAACATTTGATAATGTAAGAATTGTAGAAACTACAACACTATTAAAAAACCATCTACCAAATCCACCAACTTCAAATACTCGCTTATATGCATCAAGAGTCGGTTCTGTTGGAAAAAGTTGTGGTGGTACTTGTGTAATTGCACTTGTATCTTTAAAAGAGGAAGTGATCATCCATAAAAGCGGGATAAATGTTAAGATTGCCCAAATAGTTAGACCAATATAAATTAATACTTTACCAATTAGCTTGAGGGTCCTTCTATTTCTATCTTTTCTTTCATCTTCTAATAATTGCTTTTCAAAATTAGTGACGGGGTTTGTATTCATATCTATCAATTCCTCCTAGTATTCCACATCACTAGACATGAATTTAAATTGTAATATTGAAATGACAATGATAATAAATCCTAGAACAAATGATTCTGCTGCTGCTAGACCAAAGTCAAATGCTTGGAATGCATGATCGAATATTAAGTAGGCAATCGTCGTTGTTGCGAAATTCGGTCCACCTTGTGTCATAACATATGCCTGTTCAAACACTTGGAACGATCCAATGATACCCATTACTAGCATGTATAATGTAGTAGGCTTTAATAATGGCCATGTAATATTTTTTAATTTTGACCACCAGCTAGCTGAGTCAATATCTGCCGCCTCATATAACGATTTTGGGATTCCGCCCATCGCCGCCAAATATAACAACACTCCAGTTCCATGACCACCAATATATGTCATCAAAATGAGAGAGAATAATGCCGTATTTGGGTTTGCCAACCACATTTGTGAGTCAAATCCAAAAAAACCTAAGATTGCATTAAATAATCCCGCGCCAGTTGGATCAAAAATCCACAACCAAATCAATGACATTGTGATCCCAGATGTAACACCTGGCAAGTAAAAGGAAGCTTTAAAGAACGTTTGCGATTTACTATTTAGCGGGAAAATCATCATTGCTAAGAAAAGAGTAATAATGATATTAACTGGTACAGTAGCAACTGTGTAAATAACAGTATTTTTCATTGCTTTCCAGAAAATATCGTTATTTAATAAATTTTTATAATTTTCTAACCCAATCCATTCGGAGCCCATAACACCGTACTTTTGAAAGCTGTATATAAAGGACATGAAGATTGGATAGACTGTGAAGAATATAAATAATAGTAGCGGAACAGCAATAAAGGCGTAACACCAACCATAGTCTTTAAAAAACTGAACAAAGTTTGACCATGAATACTTTTTTGCTTTTCCATTCCCAGGATTTGCTGATGTTGTCACTTTTTCATCTCCTTTACATTTCTGAGCTTCCGCCAAATCTAGCGAAAGCTCAGAAACACTACCTACTTAAGACCAATTGATTCTGCACCTTTTTTCCAAGCTTCGATTGTTTCTTCAGCTGTTGCATCTCCGATGATGAATGATTGGAAATTAGGAGTAACAACTTCTGTTTTCAATTTCCAGGCTTTATCCGGAAGATCACCAGTTAATTTTGCTGCAGGTGTAAGGCTATTAAGGTATCTTTTGATAAATTTACCGTTTGGTGTATCTAACTGTAGCATATCAGAGTATTTCTCTTGTCCTGATTTTAATGCAGGAGGTAAAAACATAGTTGCTGCAGTAATACCTGAATCAGTACCAGTTAAGTGTTTTAATACTTTAGCTGCATTTGCAGTGTGCTCGTCACCTTGGTAATTCTTTTGTTTGAATAGCATTAAACCGCCTGCTCCACCGAATGCAGATTCTTTTTCGCCATCTTTATGCGGCATTGGTAATAATACAAAGTCAATTTTTTCGCCTTTTACTTTGCCAGCATCAATATCTGCATTTCTTTGGTTAGTTTCATTGATTTTGTATGGGCCTGTACGACCATAGATTGCTGCTTGAAGATTGTTGAACATTTCATCGGCTTTAGCTGCATCAATACCACCAGTTTCTTTTGGCATGATCCCTTCATCTCTAAGTTTTGCCAAGAATTTTAATGATTCTAATGCCTTGTCGCCACCAAGAGAAAATGTGCCATCTTCTTCTACTTGGTTACGAATACCATTGTTCATTAAAAGGTGTGTAAACGTTTCTTCGTTTTGTCCTTGAGTTACGAAACCATACGTATCCCCTTGAGTTGCTTTCTTTGCGATTTCATAGAACTCGTCCCAAGTCCAGCCTTCGTTTTGAATCTTTTCAACATCTGCTCCTGCAGCTTCTAGCAATGCACGGTTTCCGCCCCAAGTGTGGACAGATAGGTAATGTGGGATTCCCCAAAGTTTATCTTCATATGTGTAAACCAATTTACCGTATTCTTCCATGTCAGCTAATTCATCGTCATTCATATATTCATCTAAAGGAAGTGCTAATCCTGTTTGAATATATTTTGCGTTAAGTAAAGAGAACATGACATCCGGTGGGTTACCAGCATTTAATGCGGTTGTAAATTTCTTATCACCTTCTGCCCATGATAAAATTTCGTATTTAACTTTAATATCTGGATTTTCTTTTTCAAAGTCTTCAATTAAAGCCTGTAAATCTTGCTCATAGCTATTTGCACCTGTTTCTTCATTTCCTTGGTAGTGAGGATATGTCCAAACTGTTATTTCGTCTTTACCTTTTTTCCCATCTTTTTTCTCACCATCGCCAGCGCTTTCTTTTGAAGAGCAACCAGCCGCTACTAGTAGAAGTAGTGAGATACATAGAATTAATAACTTCTTCATGCTTGTTTTCCCCCTGTTTTTTGGTAGTTTATATATTTACTTTGACTTTTTTATAGAGCCAAAGGTGAAACCTGTTTTATACAATTAGATTTCGTGTCCTGGAATAAATCCTCTTCTTACATTTCCGCCAGTTGGGAATTTCAAGGTCTGTGCATATTTTGCTCGACTCACACAACCTCTGATTGTTCCTAATGCTTTGTAATAATCATAGTAGCGGAATGATGTTGAATTCATGATGAACCAATAATGTGACAACGCTTCCAGATATGTGTCAAATTCTTCAGATACGTCTACAAAAATATCAGGAACATACCCCTCCATGTCTTCCCAGTTTTCACTATGATAGAATGGATAGAAATGAGCCGGTAGACCTTCTAGATCAAATCCTGGAAGACCTGCCTTTAATTGAGCCGCCTCTACAATTCGTGGACAAAGTGCATGATCAGGGTGCATACTGTTCACCCAGTGGGTGATTACTACAGTTGGGCGAAGCTTACGCATTAATGTTGCAACACGGGTAACAATTTCATCATCAAACTTTAATTCTGCATCCTTATAATCTAGTGTTATACTTTTTCCACCTAATATCTCAGCCACTTTTTCGGCTTCCTTGATCTTCTGTATACGATAATCTTCTACTGAAATATGCGGAGGGTTTCCTTTTTCACCTGCTGTTAAATGAACAAAAGTTACATCCCATCCAGCTTTTGCATATTTATGTGCAATTGCTCCCCCTTGAATCTCAACGTCCCCACAGTGTGCTCCTACTAGGACTAAATGCTTCTTTTTCTCCATCTCGTTACACCTCTCTTAATTTTTGCCAATAGGTAATTCTTCTTGTAAAACCTTGTTCCTAGTAATAAAAACTATAAGAAATAATTACCACAAAGATAACGCTTTCAATAGGGGTAAAAAAATATAAAAATGCTTTATACTAAACTTATGAACTACTAATAGTATATCACGGAAAAAGTATAAATGAAATCTAATTTTAATAAAAATATATTATTTTGTATTTATATTTCAATCTTATCTATCATTTTCTTTTAAGATGCAAACTTTAGGCTGACTTTTAAATAAGCCAGCCTTTGTTATCTTCGCTATTAAAGCAAGATTCTGCGTTTCGCTATTTCAATTGCATTTCTTACAAATCCATTGGCCATTTGAATACTATTTTTTGCTGTTTCGAAATCTACTCCTGCTTTGATCATCACAATGGCTGGTTTTACTTCATAATTCGTAAGTTCTAATACTTCTTCCACTTTGTCATATGGTTCATTCGTTATCGTAGAGACAATGTTCTTGGCACGTTCCTTTAATTTTACATTGCTCGGATTCACGTCCACCATTAAATTTTCATACACCTTACCGAGTTTTATCATTGTTGAGGTAGTAATCATATTCAAAATGAGTTTATGGGCAGTTGCTGCTTTCATACGGGTTGAGCCTGTAACCACTTCTGGACCTGTCGCCACTTCTATTGCAACATCTGAGTATTTACTAATCATTGAATCCTGATTACTCGATAAACTAATTGTTTTTGCCCCAATCTGTTTCGCATATTGAAGGGCACCAACCACATACGGTGTTCTTCCACTTGCTGCAATTCCAACTACTACATCTAGATGGGTAAGCTTTTTTTCTGCTAAATCGATTGCGCCCTGCTGAGTGTCATCCTCTGCTCCTTCGACAGCTTCCACTAAAGCGATAGTTCCCCCCGCCATAATTCCTTGAACTAACTCAGGTGAAGTGCTGTACGTTGGCGGACATTCCACTGCATCTAGGATACCAAGTCGACCACTTGTCCCCGCTCCTACATAAAATAATCTTCCGCCTTTTAGAAGAGATGTATTGACGATATCGACGGTTGCTGCAATTTCGGGTAATACTGCCTCTACACTAAATGCAACCGTCTTATCCTCATCGTTAATCGTCTTTAAAATCTCCCGGGTCGACATTTGATCGATATTAGCACTTTTTTCATTTCTCGATTCTGTTGTTAATGTTGCGATTTTTATCATGTATTATCCATCCCTTTTTGAGGATTATTTGCCTTCTACTAATCTCTTTGTAACAGTTACCGGCAGGTTCCCCTTAACCTCTTCTTTTCCAAAAATTGCACCAGCCGCAACCTTTAAAGCTGGATAGGTAAACTCATAGGTATTCATATAAACCGGAACATCTGGCAAATATCCATAATCGTATGGACTTCTCATTGCAATCACAATGATAGAATCCTTTTCTTTTATGAGCTTCTCAATCAAGGTAATTTGTTTACTATTAGGCGTAATGGTGAGTGTACCCACAATGACCGTGTCATAGTCGCTCGCCTTCTCAACAATGGCCTCAATTTCTTTTTCACTTAGCGCGCTTGAAAACTGGAAGATATCCGCATTTGGCTCATATTCTTTGATGGCTTCTCCTAATGAGAGGTTGGCATATCGCTTATCCTCCACTTGCATCGTTGTGCCATTGTCAGGATGCACTACTAGAATGCGTGAGCTATTTGTAGAAAGTGGAAGAATCCCATTATTTTTTACAATGGTCACACCCTCTTTATAAGCTTCATGTGCTATATTCTCATGCTGCTTACTCCCTACTGTTTCAGGTACTACCGGTTCTTCCCCCAAATATAAATCATCCCAGCTAAGATATTTTTCTTTAAGTGAATTGATTCTTTGAATCGCTTGGTCAATCTCTTCTTCTTTTAACTCTCCATTTTCAACTGCCTTCAAAATTTCCCGAATCGCCCCTACTTGCCTTTCAATCGTATGGGAAATCATGACATAGTCTACCCCAGCCTTAAGTGCTGCGACAGCGCCTTTTTCGGTTCCGATTCCGTGTAGAATCGCGTTCATTTCCATACAATCTGTTGTTACAACACCATTAAAATGAAGTTTTTCACGTAATAAACCAGTCACTACCTTCCTTGAAAGCGTTGCTGGTATACCTGGTTCTGTTTCAATCGATGGAAAATAAACATGTGCAGTCATAATGGTATCTGCACCCTCGGCAATACAATCCTTAAATGGCTTTAATTCAATCTCCTCAAGGCGTGCCAAACCATGTGTGATGACTGGTAAATCCAAATGTGAATCTACATTCGTATCCCCATGACCTGGAAAATGCTTTAATGTTGTTGCAATGCCAGCCTCCTGCATTCCTTGCATAGATGCTCGACCGAAACTTGATACACTTTCTGCGGATTCCCCAAAAGAACGAACTCCGATAACAGGGTTATCCGGATTATTATTAACGTCAAGAACGGGAGCAAGGTTCCAGTTAATTCCTAATGCCTTTAATTCTTTACCTGTAGCAACCCCTACATTATAGGCATGATTTGGATTGCCTGTGGCACCTAGTGTCATTGCACCCGGAAAAATAGTAGCTCCTTCACCTAAACGTCGGACAACTCCATTTTCCTGATCCACACATATTAATAAAGGGTGTGGATATCCAGCCTTTTTTGCTTCACGCTGGAGATCCGTGGTGAGTGCTAATACTTCCTTAGGAGTTCCTATATTTCTGCCAAATAAAATAATCGAACCAATATGGTAGTCGTGGATTAAATCCCGTACTTCCTGCGGTACCTTAATACCGTTAAACCCAATAACAAGTAATTGCCCTGCTTTTTTTGCTAATTTAGTATTTTCCATACCTACACCTCTCCCTTTTACAATCAAATACGCCTT
>NZ_JBALOP010000001.1:154946-182456 GCF_036962685.1 Bacillus sp. JJ1566
ATGTGGCGTTCTTAGTCTTGGATCTCATCTCTCTAAAAGTTTCCTTTGAAAAATCACGGCATCCGCCGGAGGCTTAACTTAATTCACTCAGTATTTGAACCGCCAACCGAATTGTAAACCCTTATTACATTCATCCCACTAAATAGGGAACTCTTCTACTGAATTAAGTTAAATTACTTGCTGTAACTATCCTTCGATAAATATTGCGACCGACAGACCCTTCAGGCATCCTATATGGTCCTTCAAAGTAAAGACGTTCTTCATCAAGCTCTTCAATTCGACTGATATTTCCTTTTAGCCATTCTTTGATTCTGAATTGTGCTGTTTCTAAACGTGCTAGCAATCCACCATATCTGAGTTCTATGACCTCCCAGCCAAAAGGCTTATTCATCGAAAACCACAGGTGTCTATGCTTTATACGCAACTCATGTACACTGTCTATTAAGCTAGCTAGTCGTTCATGGATTGATTCCATTCCCTTTTTATCTACTGCATCATATACCTCTTTAAGCTGGAGTCCGATTTCAGACTTCACACTAAGTACTTGTGCAAGCTGCATATAAAATTCGAACATATCTTTCCATTCCGGATTATTTTTACTTGCCGCTTCTAATCTCGGAATCAATTTTTCGTAATGCTGATTCATTGGAAGCCCAAGGATATTTTGATCGTATAAACCGATTAACACATCCTGCCAAAGTAAAAATTTCGATGGGTTTGATTCATGTAAATTATTCTTGGATACACCAGGCGTTTCATCAAATAGATTTAAAATCATGAAATCACTGTAACTTCCACCCGCGCAAAAACGAAATCGTTCCGCAATCTCATTTTCAGTTACTTTTTTACGATAGGAATGCTCCGCGAAAAGCTGTAAGATTGGTAAGGAAGTTGCTAATGGTGTTTCGGCACCATTATCACCCCACATGGTTGCGAAAACTTCTTTGATACCTTCTTTTTTACAAGCATTTAAAGCCGCATCAGTCGTCACAATTGCCTTTCCATAATTAGGAGCTATGCCATTCCATGTCCAAACTCCGCCTGCGAAAATGGGATTAGAGCCAAGTTCTTTATGTTTTTGAATAAATGTACGATAAAAGTCCTCGTCTGAATGATAATAATCCCAATATACGAGCTGGGTATTTGGAATGGACGAGATTACATCCTGAGGGATTTTTGCTTCTAAATCATAATAACCGCCGTACTTTGAACCTAAGCGGAAGTACATATCACTCCAAATCATAGACTTTAAGCCAAGCTTCTCAGTGATGGCCACCACTTTATCAAGATGTTTGTTCATGATGGTAAAACGCTCTTCATATCCATTTTTATCTAAATATTTGCCGAGTCCTAACTGATGAGCCTCGTCCATTCCAATGTGGATCCTTTTTGACTGGAATGGATTTGTGGCTGCGGTAATGATTTTCTCTAAAAACTGATATGTTTCAGGTTCTCCTACTAACAAAATATCTGCTGTATCTCTTATATCCGATGCGTAATTCCATTTAAGAGCTTCCGTTAAGTGGGCAAGTGTTTGGATACATGGAATCATTTCGATGCCTAAAGCTCGGGCGTACTTATCACATGCTTTAAGCTCTTCCTCTGTATACCGTCCCCTCATGTAGCCGAAGTATGGTAACTCATTTACCTCATACGTATCTTCTGTATAGACCATTAAAACGTTTAACCCCATTACTGCCATTTTCCGTAGCAAATTCTTGATCTCATCAACTGTTAAAACGCCATTTCTAGAAGCATCTAGCATTGCCCCTGTCATTTCAAACTGTGGTACTTCTGTTATTTCAAAGGTTCTACCTTTTTTGAAATTTTCAAGCAACAGACCTAATCCCCGAAAGAAATGGATTTTTTCCTCAAAGTGAATTTCTGCTTCATTTGAATCATTTTTAATAAATATTGGTCCTTTTCTTTGGACGATGTGAACATGATAGCCATCATTTCCCTCATGAAACGATAATTCAGAAGAAAGTATATGTAGGCCATCTTTGATAATTTTTATGTCACCCGTAAACCTAATTTTCATTTTGAAAACATCCTCCTTGTTCATAACAATTGGCAACGTTTCCAATCTATTGTTTTTGCGAATAACCAATACCAGTTTCTTTTTCAAAGATAACACAAAACAGGCAGTTTTGAAATAAAATTTTAAAACACTGTATATTTTTATGTATATTAATTTCAAACCAAGTCATTTATCCGTAAAAAACGCCCCTGTTCTTTAAAAGAATTGGGGCATCGTTTTTTTATTCCTTCACTCCACCAAGTGTTAAACCTTTTACGAAGTGGCGTTGGAACAACATAAACACAATAATCATCGGGATGGATGCAATTGCTGCACCACTCATCAGAAGCTTGAAGCTTGCTAAGTTTGCATCCTGTAGTGTTTTTAATCCAACTGGCAATGTATAAAGATTCGCGTCATTTAGAACGATAATTGGCCATAAGAAGGAGTTCCAGACGTTCATAAACGTAAAGATTCCAAGTGCTGCTAGACCTGGTTTGGCAAGTGGAAGAATGATTTTCCAAAACGTTTTCCATTCGCTCGCGCCATCGATTTTCGCTGCATCTATCAGCTCATCTGGAATAGAGTGCATAAATTGTCTCATTAAGAATACACCGAAGACCATTGCTAGGTCCGGGAATATAAGCGCCCAGTGTGTATCCATCATCCCAAAATTTCGAACCATAATAAACAGCGGTACTAAGGTAACCTGTCCTGGTATCATCATCGTCGCAATAATTGACCAGAAAATGAGATTTCGTCCTGGGAACCGTTTTTTGGCGAGGACGTACCCCGCCATCGAGTCAAACAGGAGAATCCCAATTGTCACGACGACTGCAATATAAAAACTATTAAAAAACCAGACTCCGATATTATTTTTATTAAACAATGTCGTAAATCCCGAAAACGTATCTTCAATGATATAGTCCATGACATCACGGTGATAGGCTGCTGATTCAGCGTCTCCAGCGCTTTCCGCGTCACGGGCTTTCCCCCAATGCTCAAAGTACTCCGTGAACCCTACTGGGTACATTTTCGGTGGATTTGAATCAACATATGATACTTGACGTTCTAGTTCTTCATCCTGGTAGCTGCTTAGCTGCAGGGAGGTACTGAATACCCAATACAACGGTAAAAGGGAAACAATCGCGAAAATGGATAAGAGCACATAAATAATAAGCTTGTTTACTTTTTGAATACCTGTTGTCATACTGCTTCCCTCCTAGTCATCATACCGAAGTAAACGGAATTGAATAACAGAAAATAGTAGAATAATAAGGAACAAAATGACAGATTGTGCTGCCGCAAAGCCAAATTCAAAGTCTCTAAAACCAGTTTTATAGATGAAGTGGACAAGAGTTTCTGTTGCAGTTCCTGGCCCTCCACCTGTCATCATGATAATCTGTGTAAACACTTGGAATGAACCAATTGTACTGAGCAAAACTAAATATAAGGTTGATGGCTTTAATAATGGCAGTGTAATGTGAATCCATTTTTGAAAACTATTTGCCCCATCAATGGTGGCTGCTTCATATAATGTATTTGAAATTGAACCCATTGAAGCAAGGTAGAGAATGATCCCAACTCCAAACGGAATTAAACATTGCATGATGATTAAGGCCCAAAGTGCGGATGAAGATTGTCCCAACCAGTTAAGTGGTTCCATTCCAAACCACCCTAATATATAGTTAAACAATCCAAAATCATAGTTGTACATCCAGCGCCAGACCATCGCCACAATAACCATGGATGTAACGGTTGGTAAATAAAAGGCTCCCCGGAAGAAGCTTTGAGATAATTTTCCAAGAGGATGGATGAGTGAAGCAATGATGAGTGCACTGATTACGTTAAACGGGACGGTTACAACTGTAAAAAGAAATGTGTTACCGAGAGCATCATAAAAGGCATTACTCTTAAACACTTTTACATAATTATCAAATCCAGCCCACTCGCTTCCAAAAACCTTGAATTCCTGGAAGGAGATGATAAACGCCCACACCACCGGGATCGCAATAAATGCAATAAACAGGATAAGTTTTGGAAGTAAAAATAAATATGCGGAATAGTTCTTCTTCATTTCTTTCCATATCTTAGACTTTTTTGTCAGTACTACTGCATCTGCAGTTTGATGAACGGGTTTCATCACGATTCCCCCAATCTTTCATTTGGCAGCAGGCAGCCCATTTGGACTGCCCACCTGGCCAATTGCTACTCACCTAACAATTCGTTAACCCTCGTCTCGGCAGCTTTCATTGCTTCTTCTGCTGTCTTTTCACCATTAAATACTAATTGAAGCTCTGTTTGAATTGCTTCATCAATTTTCTTCCACTCAGGGTGACGTGGCAGCATGACGACTTGTGAAGACATTTCTTGTGCACGCTTCATTTCCGGATTTTCCTTATAAGGGTCCATGTCTGCAGCACTCTTACGTGCAGGGAAAATTCCATAATTCGTTGCCATTGTAAATTGCTCATCTGCTGTAGAGATGAACTTAATAAACTCGCCAACCATTTCCTTTTTCCCTTCATCTTCTTGGTGGAACATAGTCCAACCACCTACACCACCGATTGTTACAGGCTCACCAGATTTACCAGTTGGGTAGTTCGCAACTGCAAAGTTTGTTGGATACTTACCTTGTGCTGCACCAATTGCCCACGTAGCCCATGGCTGCATGGCAACTGTACGCTGCTCTTCGTTTGCCCATGCTTGGAATGTTCCACCAACATCTTGGCCACCTAAAGTTTCAGGAGCTACATTATCCTTTAATTTTAAATCTGCAAGCTGTTGAATCGCTTCTACTGCTTCTGGCTCTGTGAATGTAAACTTCGACAAATCTTCACTTAATGGGCTTCCACCATTAATATAGAAGAACGGCCATGCCTCATAGTATCCAGGCAAAATATATGTCGAGAATCCATAAACATCAATTTTTCCATCGCCATCACGATCAAAAGTTAGCTTCTCAGCTGTTTCAAGGAATTCATCCCACGTCCACTCACCATTTGCAGGAGGCTCTACGCCACGCTCTTCAAATAAATCTAAGTTTAATAGCATAGTGTGTACGGTTAAAGAGTTTGGAACTCCATATAATTTTCCATCAAATGTATAAGCGTCAAGTGCATTTTCATAAAAGTCCTTAAGCTCATCCTCTGTATATAATTCGTCAACTGACTCAATGACACCTTGTTCAATGTGGTCAATGCTTACGGCACTTCCGCTAATATCAACTGGTGCAACATCAGGCCAAGACTTACCAGCAATTGATACCCCTAATTTATCTGGAAGCTCTGCCCATGGAACTTGAACTAACTCTACTTTTACTCCTTCATGAGCTGCTTCGAATTCTTTAATTTTGCTTTCCATCCAGTGGAATTTATTATCCTTATCATCTGGCCAACGTGGTCCATCCCATACTTGGATTGTTCCTGTCCATGCCTTTTCACTATCTCCGTCGCTGCCCTTTGTTGTGTTCTCTTTCTTGCTACATGCCGCTAACAATCCAATTACTAAAATACTTATAAGAAAAAGACTAAGCCATTTTTTCATTTTACTTTTCCCCCTTACGTATCTTTCATTATTGTTTACCTTCCTGCATACCAACAGAACACTTATTTTGTACCTCTTGCCCTCGCCTCCCTTCAGTTTTTATTTTTGTTGTTTTTATGCCAGAGCCATTTTCCCCATAATGACCGGGGAATGTGCTCCTGTTGCTGATGGAAGATTATTCGGTCGTTTGTTGATGCATTGGTAGCCTAGTAACGCAAATACAATTGCTTCCTTGGCATCGGCTGGGAGACCCAATTCATCTGTGCTTCCTAGTTTGACTGAAGAAGGCAGATTAGCTTGCAATCTCTTTCGAAGTGTTTGATTGTACCAGCCACCACCGCTTATAAAAATCTCGCTGATTTTATATGAATCTATAAATCTCTTACATTCTTCTGCAATTGTCCGGGCTGTCAGCTCGGTAATAGTTGCTACCTTATCCCCTGGTGCCAAATCAGCTTTTGCATTCCAAAGGACCTTGGCATAATCAAGACCAAACAGCTCTCGACCTGTACTTTTTGGTGCTGCTAGACGGTAATAGTCATGATCTAAAAGCTCCTCAAGCCATTTCTCATCTACTTTTCCCTTTGCAGCTAGTTCTCCATTCCTATCAAAGGTTTGTTTTCCGTTAGTTGCCCATGTTGCAAATGCATCAATAAGCATATTCCCTGGGCCTGTATCAAAAGCGAGTACTTGATCATTGCTCTCGATAGGTGGTAAAACGGTTATATTAGCAATTCCACCGATATTGGCTAGGATTCTACCATTCGAATTTATCCTAAATAATAAATCGTCTGCATATGGAACCAATGGTGCACCTTGACCACCAACTGCCATATCTCGTGTTCGGAAGTCTCCCACCGTCATGACACCTGTTCGCTCAGCAATAACCGCTATATCACCAATTTGTAAGGTTGATGTAAGGTTGTATCCTTCCGTCTTTTTTCCTTCAGGCTGATGAAAAATCGTCTGTCCATGTGAACTGATTAGATCAACGTCTTTCATCTCAAGACCGGCTTCTGTTACAACCTTTATCGCGGCTTTCGCAAACAGTTCGCCAAGGAGCATATTTGATAAAGAAATATCCTCAAGTCTGGCTCTGTTTGGGTCACACAGCGCTAGAATTCTTTCTCTCATTGTTTCTGAATATGGGAGTGTTGAAAAATGAATAAGTTTTACTTGGATTTTTTGATTCTCACTTTCGGAAATATTGACTACTGCTGCATCGAGACCATCCAGTGATGTTCCAGACATTAAACCCACAACTAGTTTTTGACTCACTTCAACCTCTCCCTTTGTTTGCTAGTTTGCTTAAAATCTATCTTTCAGATCTTTTTCGATAAAACGCTTTCAAACTTGTTTTTGCAAAAACATAATATGATAAATTATTAAATCACTTTTCCGTTTTAAGGATAAAATGTAAATTAATTATAGCAAACCTCACTTTTATTTAAAATATTAATTCATATAAAATTATTATTTTCGTATTAGTATTTCAACCCTGTGAATACCTTAGGACCTCTTACCCGTTTTTCCAACTGGTTCTAAAGCATAGTCAGTATATTATTATGTATAAATAGAAAAAATATCATTTTAATTATTTTCTAAATTAATAAATTTGTATTTTACTCGTGATATAATACAAAAACCGCTGCCCTTTTTCGAACAGCAGTTTTAACGTTTGGACCCTTTTTATTATTTACTTAAAACGGAAATATTCTCTAACGACATATTTGGATAATAGGATGTTAGAATTCTGTCGAACCCATAACCTAATGTTGTTCCAAGATAATATGCCCCGTATTGACTCATCCCGACACCATGGCCATTTCCACCACCATAGAAAGTAACGCCATTCTCCTGATCAACCTCAAACCCAAAGAAGGCTGAAGGTAGGATTGTATAGTTAGGCGTATTGGCTGTGTAATCTGTGCTTCCAGCATAAGCTCGCTGTAACACAACTATGTCGCCTTTTGTATAGGTAGAATGCGGTCTAATTGTGAAACGAATATTGTATTCTTTTATTATCTTATACGTCCCTGTTGTACCCTCGATGACAAGCTCCATAATGTTTCCACCATCACCACGTTTTGCAACGTACATATCAACCAACTCCCCAATACCTTCTGCAGGGATTGGCTGGCTTACAAACTCCCCAGCTTCATTTTGAGTTAAAACAAACTTAGGGTCAGCGGCCTGTCTACCTGCAAGATTCGCATTGATTGTATTCTCAAGCTCTTCTTTAGATAGGCTTACCTTCCATCTGAACCATGGAGAATTCCCATCGTAACCTGTATGGGATAAAGTTTTATAGAATTCGAGAATTTCTTCTTCACTTTGTGTATCAATTTCTAGCATTTTACTAGAGTCATTAGGATCAAACGTATGGCTTTGCGCGATTAAGTACGGTAAAACCTTACTCGGGAACGTACCATCGGCTTCAGCCCATACCTGATGCTTGGACGCACCGTATCCTCCCGAAGTTGAATAATATCGTGCATCTACTAAACTACCATCTTGACTAAGCATAATTGTTCCCGCTGTTTCATTCACAGCCTGTGTTGTTGCGGCGTTCTCAGGTGTATTGTTATAAACCTGACTCATCACACTATCTAATACAAAGAATCCATCTTTAGCAAAACGGTCGCTTAAGTAGTCACCTAATGCATAGGTTCTAGCCGCTACAGCCTGAGCCTTTAATGCATTTAAGCCAAAGTATGCAGGCATTTCACTAGGAACTACCTGATAGAGATACTGCTCAAAATCAACTTCATTGATTAGATTTAATTTGTCTCCTGTATCGGATGCTGTAACTTCGAAGAACCCACGGTAAGACGGGTCACCACTTGCTCGTGTGATATTTTCGACTTTAATTTTGCTTCCCTCATCAGTAAAAGCATAAAGTCTGTTTGTTGTTGTATATATAACTTCTCCAGTTGCATCTGTTACAGTGATCTCATTTTCAGAAGGTGTGAAATTGACTTTTTCATTTGCTGGAATTGTGAATGTTTCTTCTGCAACTTTATCAACGATTTCAAGCCCTGCTTGAGCGCTTATTACAATCGTGTCGTGATCAACCGTTGCAAAGCCTGTTGTCATAATTCCAACCCTCATCGTTTCAATTGGTGTTGGCCCATCGATAAAAATTTTGGTGATTTCATTTTTGTGATTGACTCGAACGGTGACGTTTTCAGCACCTACTCTCACATCTGCAAGAGATTTTTGGTCCACTCTATTTTCTCCTCTTAAGGTAACATCATAATTCTTCGCAAGCTTTTTAGTGCCTTGGAGCTCTAGTTCTAATGTCCCGGCATCTGTATCCTTCGCCATAATTTTTTCTGTGTACTCAACCCATGACCTGTTATCCTCAGCAGCTGAAGCTTTTCCTACTTGAGAAAATAGACCAATAATCAGCACAACCATTACCAAAGCTCCTACAAAACTACGTCCCCTTCTTCTCAGCAAAATATTTCCCCCACTCCATAGTGTTTTTATAACTAGCAAGTTTTTTCTTAGCGCGCAAAATCAGAAAAAATAGTACTAGTTTTACCTATATTCTCTATTTCTGTAAGTGAGCAAAATACACCTTCATACTTTTTTACCATTTTTTAAAATAAAATTTTACCCTATCGTTTCATCATTCGTTAAAAAATGGCAACAAAAAAAGGCACTTGGCCCTTTTTGAATACGTGAATTTATTTATTATCTTCCTTCGTGCCCACTATTTTTTCATGAATCTCTGCTTCGATGGCTTCAACATGTTTTTCTTCGAGCTTTTGGTGCGGTTGTGGATGGAACCATTGTATTTCTCCCTCGTGTACAAATCCTTTGAATTCCTCACCTTGCACTTGTAGGATAAATTGCTTACGTTCATATGTGCGGTCCTCAAATGCTTGCTTTATTTCAAAGTCTTTAAGCCCGGTGGTAATTCCATGTTCTTTCATCAGATTGTGAATCGCGGCTTCGATTGCGTCTACCTTGTCCTCACCAATCATTTGTTTCGGATGTGGATGAAGCCATTTGATTTCATCGTCATGAAAGTGCCCCTTGAACTCATCACCTTCAATTTTAAATGTAAATGCATGTCTTTGGTGATGAACATGATCCTCGAAAAGTGGTTCAACCTCAAAGTTTTCGATTACAGGTTTTTCTTCATTATTTATCTTAGACATTGGAATCCCCCTCATTCATTCGCTATTAAAGTAATTCCTAAGTATAGGATAAATATTCTTCAATATAAAGAGAGGCGGCTTTTTGTTAAATAAATTTAATACTTCCGCAATGAACTCGGAACCGTTCCGAACCATTTTTGGGTTACTTCCTTGTGGCAGTTTGCAAAGATACGTTCAATGAGCTGCGTCGAGTTGGCGAGTACTCGAATACTAAAACCTGAAATGGCTAATCTTGATAGACCAAAGGTAATATCTGTCTCAATCACTTTGATCAGTTCATACAACTCATCAAGTAGTTGGTTACTAGTTTGATTGCCAATCACAATCATTGATCCTAAATGGCTATATCCTTCCATAAATCTGATATCCGTTAAAGATTACTCTGACTTTGTTAGTTTAATATGATCAAATACACCAAGCTTACCGTCTAAATAAATCTCAATAACTAATTGAATGGTGTGATAACTGAATTTATCATCGTTCGGAGACCACCCCGGGGTTATGATGTCTGTATAAAGAAATGTTGCATCTTTTTCCATATGAACCACATTTTTTTGGTTATAATGAGCATTTTCATAGGCAATTAATGGGTCAGGGAGATATTCCAAATAACTCCCTTTCTTCCTTCCGTCTCCTCGCAAGATCTGCTGCAACAGCAATCATGAGTTTGTCAATTTCTCGAGGTAACAAATGCATACCGTTAACCTCCCTATTTTATTTTAAATTATAAAAATGCATACCTTGGGATACAAGAGAAGGACTGTTTTTTCAAAAAACGTTAGAAACTTCCTCCTTGATTTTTCCCAATGGAATGGAGTTTAAACTCCAAGCGATTATTTTATCCCTTACATTGTTGTATTAGGGTTTTGGTACATATAAAATGATTATCAAGTTTTTCATTCTCCTCTTATCAAGCATAAAAAAAATGGGTTTGTTTTATTAAAAGGGTTTTTTCGTTTAATATAGAAATAAATAGTGTATTCAAACTAAGGAGGAACGTACTTTGAATCAAAATATTCAAAACTACTTAACTAAAAATAAAGAATCCCATCTACAAGAACTCTTTGAATTCCTTAAATTCCCGAGCATTAGTGCATTACCGGATCACAAAGATGATGTCAACGCTACTGCCGAATGGGTCGCCGAGGCACTTCGTAAAATCGGCATGGAAAATGTCAGCATTCGCCCAACTAAAGGACATCCAGTTGTATATGGGGACTGGCTTCATGCAGAAGGCAAGCCAACTGTATTAATTTATGGACATTACGATGTTCAGCCGGTTGATCCGCTACATTTATGGGATAGCCCTCCGTTTGAGCCTGAAATTCGCGATGACAAAATCTTCGCACGTGGAGCAAGCGATGATAAGGGTCAAACATTCATGCATTTAAAGGCATTAGAAGCTATTTTTAAGTCAGAAGGAACATTGCCACTTAATTTCAAATTCTGTATCGAAGGTGAGGAAGAAGTTGGTAGCCCGAACCTGCCAGCCTTTGTTGAGGAAAATAAAGAATTACTTGCTGCGGATGTCATTGTAATCTCTGACACAAGCATGAACGAGCGTGGAAAACCAACGATTTGCTATGGTGTTCGCGGACTAGCAGGTCTTCAAATTGATGTAAAAGGATCTAACAGCGACTTACACTCCGGGCTATATGGTGGCGGCGTACATAACCCAGTTAATGCACTTGTTCAGCTATTGAATTCTTTCCATAATGAGGATGGCCAAGTAACCGTTGAAGGGTTCTATGAAGATGTACTCCCATTAACAGATGAGGAAAAACAAGCCTATGAGGCTTTACATTTTGATGAGGAAAAACAGCGTCAAGAACTTGGTGTTCCTGCCCTCTATGGGGAAAAGGGCTACAGCTATCTTGAGCGCACATGGGTCCGTCCGACTCTTGATATTAACGGAATTTACGGCGGATTCCAGGGCGATGGGATCAAGACCGTTATCCCATCTGAAGCTCATGCAAAAATCACATGTCGTCTTGTTCCGAATCAGGACCCTGAGATAATCGTCGAACAACTGAAACAACATATTGAGAAAAACAAACCAGCTGGTGTTGAAGTAAGTCTTCAGCTTTTCGATAAAGGTGCACCGTATGTGACGCCTTTTGATCATCCGGCGATTCAAGCAGCCGCTCGTGCATATGAAGAAGTATACAAGGTGCCTACTTCATTTACTCGCGGTGGTGGTTCATTGCCGATTATTGCGACCTTGGATGAAGTTCTTCATGCTCCGATTGTTTTGATGGGCTTTGGACTTCCAACTGAAAACTTCCATGCACCTAACGAGCACTTCCATCTTGAGAATTTTGATAAAGGCTTGGAAACTCTGTGTACATATTGGTTTGAGTTAGAGAAGTCGTTGTAAAATGAAAGGTGGATTCCCGTGTTGGGGGGATCCACCTTTTTGGGGTTGAAACCACGCTAAAGCGCAATTATTTAAACTAAAGCGCATTTCCCAGAAATAAAACGCAATCCGAAGATCAATCCACCTTATTTCCAGCTAAAAATGCTCGAACCTGTTCAATTGTCGGCAATGCGCTCATCGCACCTTTTTGTGAGACTGCCAGCGCACCTGATACACTTGCGAAAGTAGCGATTTCCTTAATTTCATCAAGAGTATAGTCTATTATCTTTTTACCTCTTTCACTCAACTGATACAGCGCTCCTGACACAAACGCATCGCCTGCACCTGTTGTGTCAACGCTTTTCACCTTTTTTGCTTCTACAAAAATGGACTCTCCTTTGTAGAATGCGTGCACACCATCCTTGCCAAGTGTAATGAAAAGGAGCGGAATCTTGTAATCAGCTAGTTTTTCAACACCGCGTTCAATATTCGTTTCACCCGTAATGAACTCTAATTCCACTTCTGATAATTTAACGACGTCCGCCTTACTCAACATCGAAGTAATTTTCTGTTTCGCTATGTCGAGATTTTTCCAAAGCATTGGTCGCAAGTTCGGGTCATAGGAAACAACTAGACCTTTTTCCTTTGCTAATTGAAGTGCCTTTTTTGTCGCAGATTCCGCCGGGTCATCAATTAGAGAAATCGAGCCGAAATGAAACACATTATGCTCATCAAAAAGGGCCGTTGGTATCTCTTCAGGAGTTAAATAACGGTCTGCGCTTTTTTCGATATAAAATGAAAACTCGCGCTCCCCATCATCGCTAAGCGTCACAAAGGTTAGCCCAGTGCGCACTTCCTTCGAAAGATACATCGCTCCTGTTTGAACCTTGTAGTTTTCCAGGGTCTGTTTTAAAAAGTTACCCAGAACATCGTCTCCTACCTTACCAACAAATGAAGACTTCGCACCAAGTCTAGCTACGCCAACCGCCACATTTGCCGGTGCTCCTCCTGGACTCTTTAAAAACTGCATATTGTCTTCGTCAAGTGGAATGAAATCAATTAATGCTTCACCTAAACAGATAACTCCCTGCTTCATCGCTTCACTTCCCTTCGTAACTTATTAGACCGCATAATCCTTTTTAGGGTTCTCTGTTTCTAAGTGGAGTTCTTATTTTAGAAATGTACCGTGAGACCTCTCTTCCGTACACGCTTCAACCTTTTTTCGCTTTAGCATGTACCGCGAGAACCCTCTTCCGGTACACACTTGAACCTTTTTCACTCGAACATGTACCGCGAGAACCCTCTTCCGGTACACGCTTCGCTTCAACCTTTTTTCACTTGAGCATGTATCGCGAAACCTCTCTTGCGGTAAATGCTTGAACCTTTTTCACTTGAGCATGTACCAGGAGAACCTTCTTGCCGAACATGCATGTTTTTTATAATCCGAACATGTACCTCAACCTAAATCCCATTTCTTCATATTAAATTGAAGCTTGCCATCAACTATAAAAGAAACGGACTCATTATCTGTACTTGGGTAAAATCGTGCTGTAAAAACTTCCTCTCCATCATTCACAAAAATTTCAATTGAGGAAGTATCCAAAAACACATGTAGCTTATTAATCCCATAAATCTGACAATGACGTGATTCCACACGCCCATCTTTAAAGTTCCTTCGATGGAGACTCATTTTGTGTTCTTTTGCGGAATAACAGAAGCTCGCAGCTCCTCTAAATGTAATTTCAAAGGAATCGGTATGATACGAAATTGGGTCAAGAAGTATTTCCATTGATGTTCCTTTAATCTTATCAAGCTTCAAAATTTCTGTACTGACTTGAACATTTTCATACGAAACTTCATTTTTCCGTAATTGCTGTAATTCTTCTACTGGCTGTTGAACAACTTTGTCTCCTTTGAGCGAAAGAACACGTGGCAATGTCATCGCATGAATCCAACCATTTTCAATCGTCGGCTGATACCTTTCATAATCATCTGTAATTCCCATCCATGCGAAAAGAAGTCTTCTTCCTTTTTCATCAATTGTGGTTTGGGGAGCATAGAAATCAAAGCCTCTATCTAGTTCGGTAAAAGCACCATGCTTATAAGATGGCTTTTCATAATCCATCTCACCTAAAAAATAACCCGCTTGGAATAAATTATGATACAAATCGCCCTCGGGCTCAAGCCCCTGAGGAGAAACTAGCAGAACATCTTTCCCGTCTAACTCGAATAGATCAGGACACTCCCACATATATCCAAACGGACCTAGCCCGTTCATTTCCGAACCCGTAATCGCACCGTGAAAGTTCCAATCTTTTAGGTTCTGTGAAGAATAAAGAACGACCTTCCCTTGTTCGTTAAGATTTTGTGCACCTAGCACCATATACCACGTATCATCTTTTCTCCAAACCTTCGGGTCACGAAAATGAGCCGTATAGCCTTCTGGAAGATGGATGACCGGTCCTTTTTTCTCAAAGGTTAGGCCATCGCTTGAGACCGCCATACACTGGTAGGTCTCCCGTTCACCCTCGTCATTCTTCACATTTCCGGTATAAAATAGCATCATTTTTCCGTCATGCTCAACTGCACTTCCCGAATAACAGCCATTTTTCTCAAACCATTCACTTGGTGCAAGTGCAATCGGCTGGTGATCCCAATTCACAAGGTCCTTTGAGGTATAATGTCCCCAAAACTTTGATCCGTGTGCTGTTTCAAAGGGATTCCATTGGTAAAACAGATGGTACACACCCTTATACTGAATGAACCCATTTGGATCATTTAACAAACCAACCGGCGGCATTAAGTGAAATCGCAAACAGTATGGATCGTTTTCAACCTTTTCCCTATTTTGCGCAACTGTCTGATTTGCTTTTTCGATTAATTCATGCTGATTCATGATGAACTCCTTACGTAAAGAAGGCAAGTCATTACTTGCCTTCTGTTTTGTCTAGTTTCAGGCGCCCTCGGCTCTCTGGTCATAAGCCAATCGCTTCGGAAGGTAAATTGCACCTTCCGTCAGCGCTCGTCTTATGCTTGTCGCCGATTTGCGGGCGCCTTACACATTTCTTATTTCTCTAGCATTTTATCTGAATATCCGAACATCCAAGTAAGAATGAAAGCAACCGCAATTGCTGCTACATTCACTAAGATATAGAGTAAAATTTGTCCGTTTAAATAAAGCAATGTTCCTGGAATTACCGTGATTGCCATTCCTGTTCCTTTAAGCCCAAGAATGGAAGCTAAGAAGCCACCAACACCACCGCCGATAAGTCCCATGATAAATGGTTTCACATAACGAAGGTTAACCCCGAAAATAGCTGGCTCTGTAATACCTAAAAATGCAGATAATGTAGATGGTAAAGCTAAAGCTTTTAATTTTACGGATTTTGTTTTTAATCCTACTGCTAAAGCTGCTCCACCTTGTGCTGCAACCGCACATGTGACAATTGCGTTATAAGGGTTGAATCCGAACTTTTCTAGTAATTGGATCTCTAATAGGTTAAAGACGTGATGAACACCTGTAATCACGATAATTTGGTTGAGGAAACCAATGATTAATCCCGCTAACCCAAATGGCCACTCAAGTACTGCTACTGTTGCGTCTAAAATGATATTTTCAACAGTGTGGAACACTGGTCCGATTGCAAAAAGAGCTAAGGCAATCATGATGAGTAATGTTAAAAATGGAGTCACAATTAAGTCCAGTGCTTCCGGAACGCGTTTACGAATCCATTTTTCAAGCTTCGCACCAACAAGACCTGTGATAAACGCCGGGATAACGGACCCTTGGTAACCGACTACTGGTATGAATCCAAAGAACATAATCGGGTCCACGTCACCGCCTGCAACTCCCCACGCGTTTGGTAAGGATGGACTAACAAGCATTAATCCGAGCACAAGTCCGATGGTTGGGTTACCGCCAAACACACGGAATGTGGACCATGCGACAAGAGCAGGTAAGAAAATAAAGGCTGTATCTGTTAAGATTTGAGTAAATAAAATAAAGTTTTGAGAAATATCAGCAGGTGTTAAGCCAAACCATGAAAGGATTTCTTCTTGCATCACCAGTCCGCGAACGCCCATGAAAAGACCTGTTGCAACTAATGCTGGAATGATTGGGACGAACACGTCTCCGAATGAACGAACGGCACGTTGAAAAGCATTTCCGCTTTTCGCTGCTTCTTTTGATTGATCGGCTTTTGTCGATGTTTCAATTCCAAGCTTTTCAACCTCTTCATAAATACGGTTTACTGTCCCCGTGCCCAGGATGACCTGGAATTGGCCTGCGTTAAAGAATGCACCTTTGACCTTATCTACATTTTCAATTTTTTCATGATTGATTTTTTCTTTGTCTTGAACCATAATTCGTAATCTCGTTGCACAGTGTGCAGCAGAAAGAATATTTTCTTTACCACCAACTGCCTCGATAATCTCTTCAGCAATTCGACGATTTTCTGACATTTACTTTCACCCCTATAAAAATAGTGTCTGTATGGTATCGATTACATATACTAGGTAATCGATTACACATTGAACAAAAATGAAGATGGACTGTGTGTAATCGATTACACATCCATCACAAAACTGATTATATACTATCTCTAATTATTAGTCTATATTCGATTTGTTTTTTTTCAGAGGAAACCCCTTCCTGTAAAATCTGCAGCAATGTCTTAGCTGCTTCTGCCCCCGTATGCTCGCTCAGAAAGTCTACCGTTGTTAATTTCGGAACAACATACTTGGATAAATCAGAAGCTCCCATTCCGGTTAAGGCAACATCATGCGGAACCTCCAAGCCTTCTTCTTTCAGGTATTCCATCGCCCCAATCGCTAAACGGTCTGTAACAGCAACAATTGCAGTCGGTTTTTCGGAAGTTGCTTCAAAAATCCTCTTCGCTGTCGCATAGCCTGATTCAATTGTAAATTCTGCTTTTGCGATCCACTTGTTGACAACTGATAGTTGGTGTTCCTCCAATGCCGCTAAATATCCAGCTTTTCGCTTGAAACCAACCTCGTAGTCCGCCTCGTCTACACCGATAAATGCAATATTACGATGACCTTTTTCAATTAACAAATTAGTAATGTCCTTGGTAGCTTGAAAATTATTGTTGATTACAGAAGCAACCCCCTCCAGCTCTTGACCAGTCGCGACAAATGGAATGCGTAATTTCTTGATTTCGTTTAACAGTTCCTCTCCTCGATTGGTCGCAAGAAGAATGATCCCATCCACCTGCTTACTTTTTAAAAGCTTTACATACTCGATTTCTTTTTTTGGATCAAGATTTGTGTTTGTCAGTAGAATTTGGTAGCCGTGCTTTGCCAGTTCTTCGCTGATTCCATTGACAATCCTACTTGCTGTTTCTGTGCTCAGCTTTGGTAAAATGACCCCAATGACATTGGATTGCTTTGTCCGCAATGCTTTCGCGTGCTCGCTTGGAATATAGCCTGTTTCTTCTATAATTTTTAGAATGCGCTTGCGAACATCATCACTTACATATCCTGAATTGTTCAGCACACGCGAAACAGTTGCACTTGACACATTTGCCAGTTTCGCAATTTCCTTCATCGTCACCATGACATTTCCCCCAGTACATTTCATTCCTCTTTATTTTACACAATTCTTTCAGAGACAAAAGGGAATTGATTAGATTTGAAAAATATTTATTCTACGGGATGTCGGATTCCATTATAATAGGTTCGAATATACAAGGACATTTGAATCTAAAAAAGGTTGTGGGGATATGATTCATAAGCTTGAACAAGTTAACTTTCATATAGTGAAAACACTTCTTACGGGTTTTGAGAACCATCCAGTTATGAATGGGGTTATTGACGGGAACAATCTAGGAGAAATTTATGTAGATAATCTATATCACCCTGAAACTGCATTGATTTGGGCAAAAAATGAGATGTTCTATCTTTGTGGGAGGGTTGATAATCAGAAGTTTAACTCTGAGCTCGAGGAATATATTGCATCCGTGATTCGAGTAGAGGCACTCCCTGAGGAAGATACATTAAATCTTGAAATTTATCCAAACCATGAATGGGATGGATTCATTGATTCAATTTTTACCCGAGTCACCCTTCATAAAGGAGAACGTGTACCATTTATTTTCCATGAAGAATGTTTTAGTCCAAACGATACGAAGGAAATCCCTGAAGGTTATGAGGTAAAGTTCATTGACAAGGAGCTAATTGAATGGGATAAGGACCTGGTCATTAAAAATGAAATCATGAAGTTTTGGGGAGAATCCCTGGATTCATTTTTTCAAAAAGGTATTGGATATGCCGTCGTTCAAGGCTCGACTATTATCGGGACTTGTCTGTCTGTTTTTGTATCGAAAAATGAATACGAGATTGGAATTAACACTTATGATACAAGGCATCGCGGAAAAGGGCTTGCAACTGCAATGGCAAAAGCCTTTATTAGGAAATGTCTAAGTCGAGGCGGTAACCCGCATTGGACCACCGAGTCGTTTCGCAAAGATTCCATCGTAATTGCAAAGAAGGTTGGCTTCGAACAGCTTGAGAATTACCCCGTTTATTACATACCTTTTAATGAGTTTATCCTTGAATAAGGAGTTCCCCTAATGAGTGCCCTGGTTAAGCGCCCGGGCTGATAATTAGACGGAAAAGTTCCGCCTAATTTGGAATTATCGTAAAAAAATGCTCATATAGACGGAGAGATTCCGCCTATTGACTTAGAAATTGCAAAAATGGGAGGTTTTTCTCTGTATAGTCGGAAAATCTTCCATTATTTATCTCTAAACGAGTTCCGTTCTGTAGTTAACCGGAAAATCTCCGCTAGTTTTCTTTTGCCGGTTACATCAATCGCTCTTAAATAATAAACTCTTGAATCGAACAGTTTCTAACATCAAATCGTTCCTCAAAGTTTCCCTTTGTACTTTTTGAAATAATTCTTCTCCAAAACTCTCGGGCTCGCTCATTCTTCTCTGACTGCCTCACATACCATCTTCCAGGAAACATCGCAAAGATTTTCTCAACAACTTGGGACCCGATTCCTTTTCCCTCATAGCCCCTCATAATAAAAAACTCTTCTATCGAATTAGGTTCCTCTTCCGTTCCGCTTTGCATTAATACAAAGCCTGCAAGCAAACCATCCACTCTTATAAAATAAGCATGATGGTTACGATCCTTCCAATAGACATCCAGATCAAATCTACCAAAACAACCATTTTCACCAATCTTTATACTACTCATATATTTGGTAAATTCGTATATATAAAAATTGCATAAGATTATGCAAAACTTCTTCTTCCTTTTTTGAAACTACCTGAATTTGAATGTCCATTTTAGGCTATGCTCCCTTATAGTTTGGTCCTTATACTCCACAGTTCTGGGAAAAAGCGGTGATTTATGACCTGTTTCAGATACTCGACACCTGCCGAGCCACCAGTCCCTCTCTTATATCCGATAATCCTTTCAACCGTAATCATGTGGTTGTAGCGCCATTTCTGTTGGTGGGATTCAATATCAACTAGCTTCTCCGCAAGTTCGTAAAAATCCCAATACTTTTCAATATTTTGATAGACTTCTAACCAGGCCTGTTCGACACTTTCGTTTGCCTTATAATCCTCGCTCCAATCCCGCTCAAGACATGTTTTGTCAATTTTGAAGCCTCTCTTTGAAAGGGCTAGAATTGCCGCATCGTAAATGCTTTTTTCTTTAAGTGCAGATTCAACCTGTTTGTATATTTCGGGTTGATGTTTATAGACTCCAAGCACATTCGGCTTTTTATGGCCTAGGGCGAACTCAATTAGCCGATTTTGATAGGATTGGAAACCTGAGGATTTACCGAGTTCTCCTCTAAATTCCATATATTCAGCTGGAGTCAACGTTGAGAGAACATCCCAGGATTGAATCAATTGCTGCTGAATTCGCGAAACCCTTGCTAGCATTTTAAATGCAGGTTCAAGATCATTTTTTAAAATAGACAATTTGGCTGCATTGACCTCATGTAAAATGAGCTTCATCCAAAGCTCACTCGTTTGGTGGATAATGATAAACAGCATCTCATCATGATGCTTAGAAAGCCGATGCTGGCTTGAAAGCAAAGTATCCAACTGAAGATAATCACCATACGTCATATCCTTTGATAAATCATTGTAAATACCGTCTTTATTGTTCATACACGTCTCCTTTCGAACTTGAAAGATGGTGTTTATGTAACTAATCCTTATTTTCTATGAATATGCTAAAAATCCTTTATATTTCATAAAATTTCAGGGGGCAATTTGATAAATTTCGGGTACTATCGCTTTAAATTTACGTCTATCGATTTTAGTCAAAAAAAGGCCTCCTGGAAACCAAATTCCGGAGGCCCTTACCTATTTTTTTCTTCTAATAATTACCTGACTTAATACCTCTGAGATGACGAGCCCGAATGCGATTGAACCAGAAATCATGAACGCTCTTGCTGCAAGTGATATAGCAGTGGAATAGTCATTTTCAACAAAATTCCGCATCGCGTTATATGCAATTCCACCAGGTACCAACGGAATAATTCCGACAATACTATAAATAATTACAGGATTTTTATACGTTTTCGCAAAGATATGGCTGATGATCCCAACTAGAACCGATGCAGCAAGCGTTGCATAAACCGCATCAACCCCTTGCCAAAATAAAATGATATATAACATCCACCCCATCATACCCACGAGTCCACATTTTATAAGGGACTTTTTCGGGACGTTGAAGATGATTCCAAATGTACTTGAAGCAATTAAGCTTGTAACCAAATGGGAAAGCATAGTAAACTCCTTTCAGATTAGAAAATCGCGAGCACGACCGCTATCCCCGTGCCAATTGCTAGCGCAGTTAAAAAAGCTTCTGCACCTTTGGATAGCCCAGATACCAAGTGACCCGCAATTAAATCCCTAATGGCATTAGTAATCAGCAAACCAGGTACAAGTGGCATCACTGAGCCTATGATGATTTTATCAAGCTCCGCCCCAATCCCAGTAATGATAAAAAGATAGGCAACGATTCCTATCACAAATGAAGCCAAAATCTCGGAAAAAAACTTAATTCGAATTAACCGATGAATGAAGATAAAAAAGGCAAAGCCTACTCCCCCTGCAACGCATGCTGGTAAAAAATCTGTCCAAGTCCCTAGGAACATAATTGTAAAACAGCCACTTGCTATTGCAGCTGAAAAAATTTGAATCCAAATGGGATAAGATAAATCCTTTTTTAAAAGCTCATCCAGCTCATTTTTTGCCTCTTGAAGGGTTAAATCCCCGCTGCTGATTTTGCGTGAAATGCTATTTACCAGGGTTACCTTTTCTAAATCCGTAGATCGCTCATTAATTCGTACTAAATTAGTAGGCTCTGTCCCACTAATCGAGAACATAATTGCAGTTGGCGTTACATAGCTATGGGACGTCAAAATTCCAAATGCTGCAGCCATTCGGTTCATCGTATCCTCTACACGATACGTTTCAGCTCCACTTTCAAGCATAATTTTTCCCGCTAACAAGCAAATTTCCACAATTTCACTCTTTTTTTCCATAATACACCGCTCCGATGGTTAAAAATTCACATATTGTAAAGCTTATAGTAAAGACACCCTCATAATCAACTTAAACTTTGGTAAACATGAGAATAATGGAAATTATTCTGGATTTATGATATATTCATCCATTATAGTACCGTTCAAAGAGAAACGAAAATAACGTGATTTTTGAGCGTCCAGTACAGGATAACGAAAGAGGTTATGGCCGTGGAGAATAATAACGTTTCAAATTTTATTAGGAATATCATTATCGATGATTTAGAAACAGGTAAACGCGATCATGTTGTTACCCGCTTTCCTCCAGAACCAAATGGATACTTACATATCGGACATGCAAAATCAATCGTTTTGAACTTTGACCTTGCAGACGAATTCAAAGGAAAAACAAACCTACGATTTGATGATACAAACCCATTGAAAGAGGATATCGAGTTTGTCAACGCGATTAAAGAGGATGTAAAATGGCTTGGGTATGATTGGGAAGGTTTATTTTTTGCATCAGATTACTTTGAAGAAATGTATAACCGTGCTGTTTTACTCATTAAAAAAGGCCTTGCGTATGTGGACGATTTAAGTGCAGATGAAATCCGTGAATATCGCGGAACATTGACTGAGCCTGGAAAGGAAAGTCCATATCGTGACCGTACAATCGAGGAAAACCTTGAGCTATTTGAAAATATGCGCGCCGGCAAATATGAAAATGGTGAGAAAGTATTACGAGCTAAAATTGATATGAAGTCGCCGAACATCAATCTACGTGATCCTGTTATTTACCGAATTTCACATACGACTCATCATAACACAGGTGATAAATGGTGCATCTATCCATTGTATGCTTTTGCTCACCCACTTGAGGATGCGATTGAAGGTGTAACCCATTCGATTTGTACGATTGAGTTCGAGGATCAACGTCCTTTTTACAATTGGGTTGTCGAGCATTGTGAAATGGAACATCAACCACAGCAAATTGAGTTCGGCCGTATCAATTTAACTAACACCGTGATGAGTAAGCGCAAGCTAAAGCAGCTTGTTGAGGAAAACTTTGTGGACGGATGGGACGACCCTCGCATGCCTACCATTTCTGGGCTAAGACGAAAAGGGTATACACCTGATGCAATTCGTACCTTCTGCCGTGAATTAGGAGTAGCGAAAAACAACGGAACCGTTGATACACAAATGCTTGAGCATTTTGTTCGTGAGGATTTGAAGCTAAAAGTACCGCGTACAATGGGCATCATCAATCCGCTTAAAGTCGTGATTACGAACTATCCGGAAGGTCAAGTGGAAATGCTCGATGCGGAGATTAACCCTGAGAATCCAGAAATGGGTATTAGACAAATTCCATTTTCTCGTGAAATCTATATCGAACAAGAGGATTTCATGGAAAATCCACCGAAAAAATATTTCCGACTCTTCCCTGGTAATGAGGTGCGACTAAAGCATGCATACTTTATTAAATGTGAAGAAGTCATCAAGGATGAGGAAGGAAATGTGGTTGAGCTCCGTTGTACGTATGACCCTGAAACAAAGAGTGGTACAGGCTTTACCGGTCGGAAGGTAAAAGGTACAATTCACTGGGTTGAAGCGACACAAGCGGTGCCTGCAGAATTTCGTCTTTATGAGCCACTTATTTTGGATGAAGAAGAAAACGAGGAAGATGAAGATAAAACTTTCCTTGATCATGTCAATCCAAACTCTCTTGAAATCTTAAATGGATTTGTTGAGCCAAACATGAAAGATGTAAAACCACAGGATAAGTTCCAATTCTTTAGACATGGTTACTTTAATGTAGATCCTAAACTCACAACAGAAGACCATCTCGTCTTCAACCGCATTGTTTCCTTGAAAAGTTCATTTAAATTATAGAAAAAAGACTCGTGCCCAGCCGCACGAGTCTTTTTTTTTAGTATCTATCCTCTAAGTCGATTCCTTGGTAATAATGCTTAAGGATTTCCTCGAAGGTTGCCCCTTTTACTGCCATTCCGACGGCACCCGTTTGTGACAAGCCGACGCCATGCCCCCAACCACCACCGTATACTTTAAAGCCTATAACTTCCTTTGTTCCGTTGTCTTTAACTGGCTCAATGTGGAACAACGTGCTTAACAGCGAAGCTTGGTTGCCACTTGCATTAATGTATTTTAACGTTGTACGAATTTGATCCTTTTTTCCATAGAAAGTACCATTTTCCGTAACAAACTCAATTTCTAGCACACGACCTGAGCTTGAGCGCTCAAGAACATTAATTTCGTAAACCTTACCGACCTCCGTATTAAACGATGTGCTTAGTACATCACTCATTTCTTCTGCAGTCCATTCAAAATTCCAACGATGGTATTTGGACCAATCCGCTTCAAAGTCCCCCTCTTTTGCAGCGCGTAAAGACTTGGAGTTACTGCTGTTTTTAAAGACTTCAAGGGATGGAACGTGTTCAAATGCCTTACCTCTTTGGGCATCAGGCACCCCTCTTAAGTATGGAACAGGTTCTGAATTCCACACATCTTCATTATTTGCAGAGAATCCCCCACTCGTTGAGTTAAAGACAGCGGTAATTAATTTACCTTCATAGGTCGCAACAATTCCTCGTGTGCCATCAACTGCACCATTTGAAATTGGGTGTTCTGCCTCATAACCGCCATAAACTTGGTCAGAGGTTGTTGGAAGAAGGTCATAACCATCCTTGCCTCTCTTCCCCATATTAGATAATGCATAGGTTCTTGCAGCAATTGCCTGTGATTTTTGTGCCTCTAATTCACCATATGGTACAGGAGGCAGTTCACGTGGAACGACGCCATATAAGTACTCTTCAATCGGAAGTTCATTGATTCCTGCAAGTGCTCCCGAGCTGTTGAAACCAACCTCAGCGATTCCACGGTATTTTTTATCGTTAATTGTAACTAAATCCTCTGAAATTACTTGTATAGGATTGGTTGTCGTAATTGCCGTTTCACCTTTTGAAACCTGAATTGTGGACTCTCCCTCGGCGGTTGTAATTAATCTCCAATAGGCATCACTTGCACCTAATCCTTTAGCGATAATTTCATTTTTAAAAGCAGTTCTCACTGAAAATGATGCATCTGCAGGAAATTCTCCAATCAATAATCTCCATCCATTATTGTATTCCTCAATATAAGTTGGATAACCGTTTGATTCTGCTCGCTGTAGCCAATCGGCAACATGTGCATTACTTGTTGAAAATGCAACCTGTAATCGGTAGTTTGTTTTTACAACTGATGAGCCTGCCAGTTCAACCGTAACTTGCTCATTGGATCCACTTAATAAAACTTCACCTGTTTTTTTGTCAATGATATTAAAGTCACCAACCCCTCCGACATTCAGTGAACCTTCAGATGGCACAACACCAATTCGAATATTAGGTTCTTCTCCCTCACTCGCTTCTACGGGATTGTCCCAGATTCCTTGAAGCGATAAAACACCAATAAAAGTAAACACAAATAAAAGCTTAAAAAACTTTTTCACCTACAATTCCCCCTAATCATTTTTCCTCATATAGATAAGTTCGTTAGGGTTATAAAATTACCTTTCATACAATTTTACTATTTTTCAAAATAAAATTTCATAAACCTGTTTTACTCGTTCCCTATCTTCTGATAGAAACCGACAGAATTCTTTTTCCTTCTATCCGGTTTTGCGTGAATAGCCACTTAATGACTGAAATTTTTTCAGGACTTTAGACTCATCCGAAGAAAAAATGACCAGGAAATCCTGGTCATTAAGATTGATATTGAACTTGATGTAGGTTTGCGAAGATGCCGCCCTGTTCAAGCAGTTCATCATGTCCACCTTGTTCTGCGATGCCATCCTCCGTTACGACTACAATGCGATCTGCATTTCGGATGGTAGCTAGACGGTGAGCAATCACAAGAGTAGTACGATTTTTCGAAAGCTCAGTAAGGGCCTTTTGGATGATTTGCTCGGTTTCTGTATCTAATGCCGAAGTAGCTTCATCTAGAATTAAGATTGGCGGATTCTTCAAGAACATTCGAGCAATCGCAATTCGTTGTTTTTGCCCACCAGAAAGCTTAAGTCCTCTTTCTCCAACCTGAGTTTCAAAGCCCTCCGGTAAACCAGCTATGAAATCTTCAAGATGAGCACGCCTAGCTGCTTCCTCTATTTGTTCATCCGTTGCTCCGAGCATCCCGTAAGCAATATTTTCACGAAGGGTTCCTGTAAAAAGGAAAACATCCTGCTGTACAATTCCAATTTGTGATCGCAATGATTGCTTTGTCATTTTACGAATATCCATGCCATCAATTGAAATGGCACCACCATTAACATCGTAGAATCGTGGAATTAACGAACAAATCGTTGTTTTCCCCGCTCCAGATGGTCCGACAAACGCGACCGTTTCACCTGCATGCACCTTTAAGTTAATATCCTTTAGGACAGGACCCTGCTTTTCATCATAGCCAAATGTCACATGGTCAAACATGATATCACCATGAAGAAACGGAACTGCCACCGCATCCTTTGCATCCTTAACCTCTGGCTCAATATCGAGAAGCTCAGTAAAACGTTTAAAGCCTGCCATGCCCTTTGGATACAACTCTAATAAGGCACTAATTTTATCAATTGGCTTAAAAAGAACATTAACGTAAAGAACAAATCCAACTAGTTCTCCGTATGTAAGCTCGCCAGTAAAGCTTAACCATGCACCGACAACTAATACGATTAGCACAAACAAGCGTGTCATGAGGTAGATACCTGCGGAAGTAGACCCCATCACCTTATAGGCACTAAGCTTTGAACGACGAAACTTGCGGTTATCAACCTTGAACCTAGAAATCTCAAATTCTTCATTTGTGAAGGATTGGACAACTCTTGCGCCTGCCACACTGTCCTCCACCCTCGCATTAACATCTGCGATATTGCTGTACATCGCCTTCCACGCACGATTCATGCGAACGTTGGAAAAAGCAATTAGCCATATTAAAAATGGCACAACAATGATAGCGATTAACGCAAGCTTTACATTGATTGTGAGCATAATCCAAAATGCCCCAACAAAGGTCATGATTGCAATAAATAAATCCTCTGGGCCGTGATGGGCAAGCTCACCAATATCAAACAAGTCATTCGTAATCCTACTCATAACATGACCCGTTTTTGTGTTATCAAAAAAACGAAATGATTGCCGTTGCACATGCTGAAAAAGCTGCTGCCTCATATCGGTTTCAATATTAATTCCTAGCTCATGGCCCCAATAGCCCACGATAAATTGAAGGCCTGAGCTAACAAAATATAAAACTAACAGCCCAATGCTCACCCATACGATCGCGGACCAATTATTGGTTGGCAAAAGATCATCGATGAACTTTTGTACCGCAAGTGGAAAGAAAAGCTCTAAAATCGCAACAACTACTGCACAGCTAAAGTCAATTATAAACAGCCTTCGATGGGGCTTGTAATATGTAAAAAAACGTTGAATCATTTTGTCCTCTCCTTATGACTTCCTTTTCATCTATTTCGAATTATAAGCCGTCATACCTAAATTTGACAAACTATTTTGCTGGTCGAAATAATTAATTTTCGGGTTGAGGTACATGGTTGGCCTCTTTTCCCTTGTACGTGTACCCTAGACCCTTCTTGCGGTACATGCTCTAACACTTTCATCCTCAGCATGTATCACTAGACTCTTCTTACAGTACATGCTTTAACACTTTTTCTCGCTGCGTGTACCGCTGGACCTTTCTTGCGGTACATGCCCTAACAATTTCCCTCTCAGCATGTATCGCTAGACCCTTCTTGCGGTACACACTCTAACAATTTCCCTCTCAGCATGTACCGCTAGACCCTTCTTGCGGTACATACTCTAACATATTCCCTCTCAGCATGTACCGCTAAACCCTTCTTGCGGTACAT
>NZ_JBALOP010000001.1:182526-186443 GCF_036962685.1 Bacillus sp. JJ1566
CGGTACATGTTCTAACAATTTCTTACTCAACATGTATCTCTAGACCCTTCTTGCGGCGCATGCCCTAACAATTTCTCTCTCAACATGTACCGCTAGTCCTTTCTTGCGGTGCATGCCCTAACACCATTTCTCTCAACGTGTATCACTAGACCCTTCTTGCGGTACATGCTCCTTCTCCCCATCGAGGAGTACTTATCCGGAACCACACGAACCGCCCCCTTGGTCCCTAAGGTCATCCACAAGCAAAATTTCCCTCTTTCTACAAAAAAGTTTCTATTGTATAATGATGTCAGTTGAATAAAAAGGTTTTCTAGGGTTCCGTAGCTTTATGCTAGTCTGGTCCGAGAGAAAACTCATAGCGAAATTGCTATGCCACGGAGGGATAAAAGCCTGGGAGATTATACATTTGTTATAATCTCTCGGGCTTTTTCTTTTTAACCGAATATGTTTAGGAGGAATTTATATATGAATTTAGAATGGACGAAAATCATTGTGGCGGCATTTTTTGAAGTGTTTTGGGTGATTGGCTTAAAGCACGCAGATAGTTTTTGGACATGGACAGGAACAGCGATTGCGATTTATATCAGTTTTTATGGGCTAATTGCTGCAGGTAAAAAATTGCCGGTCGGAACGGCTTACGCTGTCTTTGTTGGGCTTGGAACTGCTGGTACCGTAATCTCCGAGATTCTGTTTTTTAATGAACCAGTTAAAATGACAAAGCTTCTACTAATAGGTTTGCTACTAGTTGGAGTAATTGGACTCAAACTTGTTACAAAAGAGGAAGATACGGAAGGAGTTGAAGGTTAATGGCTTGGATATCTCTTATTATCGCTGGGCTTTTAGAAATGTTAGGAGTCATGATGATCAATCAACTTCATAAAAAGAAAAATTGGCAATCACTTGTTTTACTTCTTGCGGCTTTCGGTGGGAGTTTCCTCTTTCTAAGTATTGCCATGAAAACATTGCCTATGGGGACTGCATACGCAGTATGGACTGGAATAGGAGCATCTGGTGGAGCAATACTAGGGATGCTTTTGTACGGAGAGTCAAAGGATTGGAAACGATTCGTATTTATTGCACTCATTATCAGTTCAGCTGTTGGATTAAAATTGGTTGGTTGATTCAAAATGGAGCCTGCTATAGGCTCCCCAACAATCGACAATTTCCTCCTATTTCCGAGGAAATACAACGAATCCTAATATTGAAATTTGTCTAAAAAGGAGAAATAGTCCTTTAAAAAGTCATAAAAGATTTGTTCCGTTGGGAGCAATTTTCGCTCTTTTGGAATAATCACACCTACTGAACGAGTTACCTCTGGGTGTACGACCGGGAGCTTCACAGTCGAATGAGGAATATTTTCAATCAAGGTTATTTCAGGTATGATTGTAATTCCAAGTCCTGCTGATACAAGTCCCTTGATTGCATCTATATCTTCTCCTTCAAATGAAACAGTCGGTTGAAACCCGAGTTGATTGCAGGCTTTTACGATAATATCACGTAACACAAAGCCATTTGGAAATAACACAAATTGCTCTTCCTTTAGCTGACTTAGACTCAATGACTTATTGGATGCCAATGGGTGTGAGCGATGCATAAGCGCCACCATTTTATCGGTAAACAATGTGGTTCCGATGAGTTTTTTTTCCTGGTTTGGTACAGGACCAAGCAACGCCATATCAATTTCACCCGTTTTCACACGTTCGACTAACGAATAGTAATTGCCTTGTGATAAGGAAAACTTCACTTGTGGATGGCGGTCTCGAAATGCAGATACAACCGTTGGCAATGTATGAGCAGCTAGGCTACTAGGAAAGCCAATCCGAATTGTTCCGCGTTCTGGGTCTAAATATTCTTCAATCTCACGTTTTGCATTATCTAACACATTTAATGCCTGCTCGACATGATCTAAAAAAACTCTTCCGATTGGAGTTAGCTTCACATTTCGTCCGTCCCGAATAAATAAATCTACACCTAATTCGGCTTCAAGATTGAATAACTGCCGGCTTACCGCCGATTGTGCAATATGCATTGAATTTGCCGCTTCCGTCACATGTTCTCGTTTTGCTACTTCAATAAAATAGGTCAGTTGTCTGAGTTCCACTAGGCTTTCTCCTCGATTCATCTAATTTCGGCATCGTTTATATCTTTTATTAATATTGCTTAGATTAATTATTCATTATAAAATGATTAATATCAAGAATTTACAGATAAAATTGTCCGTTGATTTTTACTGAAAAAATATGTGTTCAAAAGGGCAGACTTTTTGAACATCTCTAAAAATATATAGCAAAGAAAGGGTGAATGTACACGATGGCTATGATTGAACAGTCTATTCCTGTACCAGAGTTAAAACAAGCAACCGATTATATGAACAAAGTATATGAGGAGGTTAAAAAGAGAAATCCTCATGAACCTGAGTTTCATCAGGCGGTGAAAGAAATTTTCCTTTCGCTTGTACCTGTATTTGCTAAAAATCCAAAGTATATGAAGCATGCTATTTTAGAAAGAATCGTTGAACCGGAAAGAATGATTACATTCCGTGTACCTTGGGTAGATGACCAAGGCCAAATTCATGTGAATCGTGGCTATCGTGTTCAGTTTAACAGTGCACTAGGCCCGTATAAAGGCGGATTGCGTTTCCACCCTTCCGTAAATGCAAGTATCATTAAATTCCTCGGCTTTGAGCAAATCCTTAAAAACTCCTTAACTGGTCTTCCGATCGGTGGCGGTAAAGGTGGATCTGACTTTGATCCAAAAGGAAAATCAGAACATGAAATCATGCGCTTCACGCAAAGCTTCATGACTGAACTAGCTAGACATATCGGTCCAGATGTTGATGTTCCAGCAGGTGATATCGGTGTAGGTGCAAGAGAAGTTGGCTATATGTTCGGTCAATACAAAAGACTGCGCGGTAGCTTTGAAGCAGGCGTTTTTACCGGAAAAGGTCTTGGTTACGGTGGAAGCCTTGTCCGTACAGAAGCTACAGGATACGGTACTGTTTACTTCGTAGAAGAAATGCTGAAGGAACAAGGTCTTTCTTTCGAGGGAAGTACAGTTGTAGTATCAGGTTCTGGTAATGTTTCTATTTATGCAATCGAAAAAGCTCAACAGCTTGGAGCAACGGTTGTTGCATGTAGTGATTCGAACGGTTATATCTACGATGCGAATGGCCTAAACTTAGAAACAATCAAACGCATTAAAGAAGTAGAGCGCAAACGTATTAAGGAATATGTCTTAGAGCATCCAGAAGCAGAGTATGTTGAAGGCTGCTCAGGTATCTGGTCGATTCCTTGTGATATCGCATTACCATGTGCGACTCAAAATGAAATTGATAGTGAATCCGCGCAAACCCTCATTTGTAATGGAGTAAAAGCTGTTGGCGAAGGTGCTAACATGCCTTCTACATTAGAGGCAATTGATTTATTCTTAGAAAGTGATGTTCTTTTTGGACCTGGGAAAGCCGTTAACGCTGGTGGAGTTGCCGTTTCAGCCCTTGAAATGTCACAAAACAGCATGAGACTTTCTTGGTCGTTTGAAGAAGTTGACAGCAAGCTACAGGATATCATGGCTTCCATTTATCGCAACAGCATGGATGCTGCTGAAGAATACGGCCATCCTGGAAACCTAGTCTATGGTTCAAACATTGCGGGCTTCAAAAAAGTAGCAGATGCAATGATTGCTCATGGTGTCATCTAATAAAACATAAAAAAACGCTGTTTTCCTCGTGGAAAGCAGCGTTTTTTATGTCCAGATATTTGAGATCTTTTTTATCAGGATATATTGTCGGTAAATGAGTAACAAGCGAAAGTATATACACGGAGATTTTTCGGTTAAATTCAGAATAAATCTTGTTTTAGAGTAAATAAGGGAAGGTTTTCCGACTATACGATGCAAAATCTGAGGTTAGTCTTAAAAGT
>NZ_JBALOP010000002.1:0-39291 GCF_036962685.1 Bacillus sp. JJ1566
AAAGGGAAACGCAAGCCCCAAATGTTCCAGCCTAATTGCCTTTACCCAACACTTATCAATCCGCAGGAAACACTAACCCCATTTGTCCACGAGCTTCATCAAGAATTTCCATCACGGCTATTGAATTCTCGTACGTATTAACTGTCGATTCTAAAGAACCATTTTTAATAAGCTCAATGAATTCCTTTGCCTCATAATACATGGTGTGCTGCTTTGGAAGGATGGAGATGTCTTCCACACTGCCATTTCGATAGTGAATTTCAACCTTTTCAGGTGACGATATTTTGTCAATGAGAATGCTGCCATTTTCCCCTTGAATTTCAGACGGGATATAGGAATTAGTAATCTTCGAAAACATCATCATCCCTTCCATCTCCTTGTAATGGGCAAGAATGCTACCTTCGCCGTCTACTCCTGAATCAAGCATCAGACCACTTGCTTTGACCGAATCCGGTTTTCCAAATAATTGCACCATCGGATACACACAGTACACGCCAATATCCATTAATGAACCATTTGAAAATTCAGGTTTGAAAGCATTCAATACCGTTCCTTCCTTATAGGCATCATAGCGAGATGAATATTGACAATAACTCGCAAAATACCGGCGTACTGGACCGATTTTATGTAAGTTCGCTCGAATGCTCGCATAGGACGGGAGAAATCCTGACTTCATCGCCTCCATTAATAGCACTTGATTCTCTTTTGCTGCTTGAATCATTTCCTTTAGTTCTCTCGAATTTGAGGCAATCGGCTTCTCACAAAGAACATGCTTGCCATGTTTCAATAGAATAATTGCTTGAGAGGCATGAAAGGAAGTAGGACTTGCGATATATACTGCATCAATTACATCAGATTGAGCCAATTCTTCAATTGAAGTAAAGATATTGGATGCTTGATATTTTTCGGCAAATTCCTTTGCGCGGGCCTCCGTACGTGAGTAAACAGCAGTTAATGAAAAATCCTTTATTGGATTTGCCGCTTCTAAAAATGCATCGGTAATCCAGTTAGTTCCGATAACTCCAAAACGAATCATAAATTTTCCCCCATTTGCAGAAATTAGAGCATATACTCATTATAACAAACATTCACATATTGAAAAAAATGTTAAAATAGTAGGTAGACTTTTTGGAATAGGGATGAGGAAATTGAAAGTTTTTTTTAGTTCATTACAATGGCTTGCTTTTATTATTGCAAGTTCGATAGTTGCACCAATCGCGATTGCGAATCTTTATGGAATGGACACAGCCGAAACCGCAAGCTTTGTTGCCCGGACATTCCTTGTACTCGGGTTATCGGGTTTGGTCCAAGTATATTTTGGGCATCGTTTACCAATTAATGAAGGGCCAGCTGGTTTATGGTGGGGCGTGTTTATTATTTATGCTGGACTGGGACCAACCTTGTACGGATCTGGTGAAGAAACACTTCGAGCGATTGAAGCTGGAATTTTGGTAAGTGGGATTCTTTTTATGCTCTTAAGTATTTTCGGGATTATTGACCGACTTTCAAAATTATTTACCCCGGTTGTGACAGGGACTTATTTAATTTTACTTTCACTGCAGCTAAGTGGTTCGTTTTTAAATGGGATTTTCGGAGTTGGCTACCGTGGAGAAGAAACAGTAAACCTTAAAATCGCTAGTATTTGTCTATTTATTATTCTTTTTACGTTTCTATTTGCAGAAAAAGGGCCACGAGCATTAAGGCAATACTCAGTTCTTATCAGCTTAGCCCTTGGTTGGATTATTTTTGCTGTCTTTGGACTCACGGAGCCGAACAAAGTCACATCGAATCAATTAATTGAAGTTCCTCGTATTTTTATCTTTGGGAATCCGGTTTTTGATAGTGGAATGATTGCAACATCGATCCTTGTGACCCTATTACTTTTAACAAATTTAATCGCAAGTATAAGGGTTGTCGAGCAGGTGCTACAATCTCAAAACATTCAATTAGAAAAAACAAGATTTCGCCCTGCAGGCTTCATGGCAGGGATTAACCAAATTTTTGCGGGACTTTTTTCCGCAGTTGCGCCTGTCCCCATCTCAGGAGCTGCAGGTTTTATTGCAACTACTAAAATTAATACTAGATTACCATTTATTGTCGGTAGTTTTATTTTAGTCGGAATTAGTTTCTTTCCTAAAATCATGAACTTTGTTTCAGGTTTGCCAGCACCAATTGGGTATGCAACGGTTTTTATTATTTTCGCAAATCTGATGCTGCCAGCTTTAGCTGCATTTGAAAATTTGGCAAATAAAAGTCGTTCCCGGATGATGATTGTTTTTTCTCTGTTCGTTGGGGTAGGGTCCATGTTTGTACCTTCCGATGCATTTAAGGATGTGCCGCCGATTTTAACGTCCATTTTAAATAATGGTCTTGTTCTTGGAACAGTTGTTGCTATCTTAACCGAACAGACAGTTGAAAGACTCGGCTCCAAAAAGAAAGAAAGAGCCTAGTCGAAAGGTGAAGAACTATGCTACTATATAGAAAAATCTGCTAAAAGTAATAAGCTTGATCGTTTACTAGAGGTGACTTGATGGATACCGTAAAAATGTATACGGCTTTTACTAAAAAAGCCTTTATGAGATCAGCCGCCTACCGATTTGATGTGTGGACAAGGCTGGTTTCAAATATCATCTTTCTGTTAATGTGGATGTCGATTTGGTATGCACTATATGCGGGAAAAGAAGAAGCTAGTGGAATTTCTTTAACCGCCATGCTTACTTATGTTGTGGTCAGTCAGTTTTTAACGGCAGTGAATGGTGCTGGAACACCGTTATGGGAGCTGCAGGAAAAGGTTCGGACCGGTGACATCGCGCTTGAATTAATGAGACCGTTTGACGTGCCTTTACGCTATTTATTTGCTGATTTTGGTAGTGTTGCCTTTTATATGTTGACTGCACTCGTTCCGTTATATGTTCTTTTGTTCTTCTTTGTAGATTTGAGCCTGCCAACCTCGTGGCAGACATGGATTTTATTTGTTATTTCAGGGTTTTTAGGTTTTCTGATTCGGTACTGTATCGAGCTGACATTTGGTTTATTTACGTTTTGGCTCATTGAAACAGGGGGAATCGAGGATATCTTTTATTTTTCCGTTTCACTATTATCCGGGTCTGTCATTCCGTTGTGGTTTTTCCCAGGCTGGTTGCAAACGTTTGCAGAATATTTACCATTTCAAGGAATCTATTTTATTCCGAATGCTATTTTCATAGAAGAAATTTCAGGTAAAACTGTGTTTCTATCAATTGGGATTCAGCTATTTTGGGTGGCAGTCTCATACGGAATCCTCCGGTTTGTTTGGCGGAAAGCGTCAAACAAAGTGATTGTGCAGGGAGGGTAATCATGAAAAATATAATCGATTACGTTCAATTGTATTTTCGGCTGGTCGGCGCGGGTGTCCGTGCTCAAATGCAGTATCGGTTTGCGTTTGTCATGCGCATTGTCGGAATGGTCGCGGCTTATACAGGTACTGCCGTGACAATGTGGATCATGCTCTATCAATTTAAAGAGCTCGGAAAATGGAATTTTTATGAGCTGCTCTTTTTATTTGCATTGGCCGTGTTGTCATGGGGCTTTTGTATCATTCTCTTTTTCCATTTTAGAAGCCTGGATACGTATATTGTGAATGGAACCTTTGACCGATTTCTCGTTCGACCTATCAATCCATTCTTTCATTTTATGGCGATGAAATTTGATATTGGGGCAGCGGGACAGTTCATTTTTAGTATTATTGTTTTTATTTGGGTAAGCAATGCTCTAGAGATTCATTGGCAATTTGGAAAAATTCTATTTATATTTGGGGCGATTATCGGAGGGATATTGGTTCAAGGAGGGCTACTCGTATTTATATCAGCAATTGCTTTTTGGACGACAAAATCAGAGCGTTTTTACTGGGTTGTTATGTATCCAGCCCGAAATTTAACGAACTATCCACTGGCGATTTATCCAAAACTAGTCCAATGGGTTACGGCATTTGTCGTTCCGTTCGGGTTTGTGAACTACTTCCCGGCAGCAGTGATTTTAGACAAGGATACACCTAATTTTCCTTCCTATATTGGATATTTAACACCTCTTGTCGGAATCGTATTTTTTACAATTGCGTATAATGTGTGGATGCTTGGGCTAAGTCGATATAAAAGTGCCGGATCTTGATAAAATGGGGGGCGTGTCGTGGCAATTATTGAAGTTGAAAATGTACGAAAAGAATTTAAGATAGCAAAAAGGGAGACCGGTTTCGCTGGCGCTTTAAAAAGCATTGTGAATCGGCAATTTGAAACGAAAGCAGCGGTTAACGATATCTCATTTTCGATTGAAAAAGGGGAAATGGTTGGATATATTGGACCAAACGGTGCTGGAAAATCAACAACGATTAAAATGCTTACTGGTATCCTCGTTCCATCAAGCGGGTCAATCCGGATAAACGGGATTATTCCGTATGAAAATCGTAAGGAAAACGCGAAAAACATTGGTGTTGTATTCGGCCAACGGACACAGCTTTGGTGGGACTTACCGACGATTGAGTCATTCGAATTACTAAAGGAAATTTACCGTGTATCAGATGCGCGTTACAAAGAGAACATGGAAACTTTTTCAGATATATTAGGCCTAGGTGAGTTTTTGAACACACCTGTCCGCCAGCTTTCATTAGGTCAGCGAATGAGGGCAGATATCGCTGCATCGCTTTTACATGATCCAGACATCCTGTTTTTAGATGAACCAACGATCGGGCTTGATGTCGTCGCGAAAGAGAAAATGCGTGAATTTATTCAAGAAATCAATAAACTTCGAAATGTAACGGTGATTTTAACAACCCATGATATGGAAGACATTGAAAAGCTTTGTAAACGAATGGTTTTGATTGATCATGGCCAAAAGGTGTATGACGGAGAAATTGCAGCGGTTAAATCTCGCTATGGAAAAATGAGGACGTTGATTGTCGATGTTGAGGAAAATGGAGTAGACTTACAGGTATCGAATGGGGAAATCTGCAAGGTGGAAGGGAACCGAAAATGGATTCGTTTTAATCGTGATGATTATTCCGCATCTGATGTCATTTCTCAAATTACGCAAACCCATAATATTACGGATTTAACAGTAGAAGAGCCAGAAATTGAGTCAATCATCAGCCGAATTTATCAAGAAGGCTTCACACGTGAAGAAGTACCGGTGAAAGTTTAATAGTTTGATGTGTAAAAGCCCTACGAAGGATTATTTCGTAGGGCTTACTTGTGCGCTATGGTCGTTATTTTTGATATATGGTCATTAGACAGTGCTCAATGGCCATTATTTTATTTTTATGGCTGATAACCTTGCTTCTTTGGTCATTAGCATTAAACTGGTCTTTAAAAAAACAAATACGCCATTCCGACAATAATAGGTAAGGTGATTAGCGTCCGTTGTAAAAAGATAATCACTAAGTCCAGGAACGAAACTGGTATTTTAGAGCCCAGCAGTAAGCCCCCAACCTCGGACATGTAGATTAATTGAGTGATCGACACTCCTGCAATCACAAATCGTGTAAGATCATTTTCAATGTCTGCTCCAATAATTGAAGGGAGGAACATATCCGCAAAACCAATGACCATTGTTTCAGATGCGGCAACTGCTTCAGGCACCTGAAGCAAGGTTAGGAGCGGTACAAATGGTGCTCCGAGATATTTGAAAATAGGCGTAAATTCCGCAATAATCAGTGCGATTGTACCGATTGCCATTACGATTGGAACAACCCCCATCCACATATCTAAAACATTTTGCATGCCGCCTTTTAACACTTTAGAAAAGTCTCCACTCTTTTTCGCTTGGACGACTGCTTGTTCCATTCCCCATTGGAAACGACCGATATTCGATGGAATGGTTTCATCCGCTTTCTGCGTTGTTCCTTCATAATACGTATCTGGTTTTCTTGATAATGGGGGGATTCTTGGCGTGATGATTGCTGCAACTAAGCCTGCAAGTAGGATTGTAAAATAGAACTGTCCAAACATATTTTGCAGGCCCATTTGAGCCAAGATAACCACTGTAAACGTAATGGATACAACAGAGAAGGCTGTTGCAACAATTGCTGATTCCCTTTTTGTATAATAACCTTCTTCATATTGTTTACTTGTAAGAAGAATCCCTACAGTTCCATCCCCTAACCAAGAAGCCATAGCGTCAACCGATGATCTCCCAGGTAATCTAAAAAGGGGACGCATCACCTTTGTTAGCAATGCTCCAAATAGCTCTAATAGTCCAAAATCAAGTAATAATGGAAGAAACAATCCTGCAAATAAAAACACGGAAAATAAAACAGGAATTAAATCAAATAGTAAAGTTCCACCTGTTGAATCCGACCAAATCGCGGATGGACCAAGCTTGAATAAGGTCATGATGGCAAAAATCATTCCAAGAATTCTTGCTACAACCCAAATCGGAGCTACGTAAAAAAGTCCAGATAAAAAGGGGGATTTCGTAATAAATGCTGGTTTAACAAATACTGTGAAAATGGAAAAAATACCAGTAATCGTGATCAATCCCGTCATAATATAAGGGATAGAACCACCTAACAAATCTTGAACAATGCCTGCTAGGATTGCAACAGGAATTGTGAAGGTATCATTAAATTGAAACGGTACAATAAATAAAATAATTCCGATTAAGGAAGGAATTATAAATTGTAAATAATCAATGATTGTTTGTTTCTCTTGTTGTTTTTGTACTGCCATTGTTGTTTCACCTCAAAAATTCTAAAAAAGTCACAAAACCTACTTTATAATAAATAGCATAAAAATGCGAGGATTTTTTATATAAAAATGCTTCCAAATGCATAAAAATACTATTCAGAAAAGACGGTTTTTTCTACCAGTTTTTTTGGTAGCATTCCCAACTTAAACCTTGGGGATACTGAAAAGAAAAGAGGAGTGAATTCGATGAAAAAACGTCAAAACAAGCAAGAGCCAACAATTGCAGTTGGTATGGACACAGATGGTGAATTAAGAGAAGATGCGTCAATGGATGAGATTGAAAAGGGCGAATACACCCAAGTCACAACCCTTTCTTATGACGAAAATGATCCAAGTTAAAAATGTAAAAGCATGATCACATCGGTGATGATGCTTTTTTTATTGCGGTAATAAAACCCAAGTTATTTGATTTCCTTTATACTGCCCGTAAAAGCCCGATTGGTTCAACTATCAATCAGTGGGATGGGAAAAACCCCCAGATTGAAGTTTCACTGTATAAGACAACCTCCAAAATGATAAAATTGTAGTATACTTATTTAATGGTCTTATAGTGGAAGATTCCTAAACTAGGAGAATGATGATGTTACAGAAACTCAACAAAAAATTAGAAAAGTTTATGCCGCTTATTACACCAACAAGTGTAGTATTGGGTGTTTTACTTACCGCATACTTAGCTCCTTTTTCATATTTAGTACCATGGATTTTTGCATTCATCACTTTTTCTGGAGCGTTAAGTTCAAGTTTTAGTTCATTAAAACGAGCAATCACCCATCCATTTCCAATCTTGATTGCTCTTTTTACATTACATTTAATCATGCCTGCCTGGGCTTGGATTGTTGGGCATTTGACCTTCCCAGGTGATAGCTTTACCATCACTGGATTGATTTTGGCAGTCGTGATTCCAACAGGAATTTCAAGCTTTATCTGGGTTGCGATGAAGCGCGGAAATATTGCACTGACACTATCGATTATTTTAATCGATACAATGATTTCGCCATTCGTTGTACCGTATAGCTTAAAGTTATTTGTCGGAAGTAATGTTGAAATGGATGTACTCAGTATTATGCAGGGTCTCTTTTTCATGGTTGTACTGCCTTCTATTCTTGGTATGCTCGTTAATCATTTCACAAAAGGTAAAGTTACAAAAACACTTAGCCCAAACCTGGCTCCTTTTTCAAAGATTGGACTTGGTGTAGTAGTCATGATCAATAGTGCCGAAATAGCACCTTATTTACAAAATGTAAACTTAAAGCTGATTATGATCAGTGCCGTTGTTTTCTTTATTGCATTTTGTGGCTATTTAATCGCGTGGGTAATCGGTCGTTTAATGAAATTAGACCCAGACGTCATAATCGCTCTTATCTTTACTGGAGGGATGCGTAATATTAGTGCAGGGGCTGTCATCGCAATTACATTCTTCCCAGCTGAGGTTGCTGTTCCTGTCGTGGTCGGAATGCTGTTTCAGCAAATATTAGCTTCGATTTACGCCTTATTTATTGATCGTGTTTATTCGTTCGAACGGCTTGAACAAAAATTTACCGCATAACAAGCGTTAGCCATTGGGCTAGCGTTTTTCTTTTAAATTAATGATTGAAATTCGTAGTGCAAAGGAATACGATGTTCATTGTGGAATGAATTTCAAATGAAAATTACGTGAAGAATAACAGAAGAAATAATAAGGGGGACTTACATATGGAAGAGGCAAAGTATTGCAGGGAATCTTTTGTTGTGAAGACAAGCAATGTATTTCCGCCTGATACGAATTATCATGGAACGATGTTTGGTGGTAAGCTCATGGGCTATATTGATGATGTTGCTTCCATTGCTGCTGTAAGACATTCACGCTCTCCAGTAGTCACAGCATCAACAGATTCAGTTGATTTTCTTCACCCGATTCATGAAGGAAGCTCTGTATGTTTGGAGGCTTATGTCACATACACGGGACGATCATCGATGGAGGTTTTTGTCAAGGTGATTACTGAAGAATTATATACGGGAAAACGGAATATTTGCGCATTATCGTTTTTAACATTTGTTGCATTAGATGAAAACGGAAAACCAAAACCGGTTCCGAGAGTAATCCCGAAATCTGAGGAAGAAAAGATGCTTCATGAATCCGGAAAAGATCGTGCGGAAAACCGAAAAAGACGCAAAAAAGAAAATGAAAAAATGGCAGAAATGTTCAGTATAGCACTTCCTTGGGAGGTATAAAAAATGGTTGTCCAGTCGATATCGACATTGGACAACCATTTTTTATTGTCTAGCTTCAGGCGCAATCGGTTCTCTGGTCTAGCCAATCGCTTCGGAAGGTAAAAGGCACCTTCTGTCAGCGCTCGTATTATGCTTGTCACCGATAAGCGGAAGCATTAAGCTTTTCTTTATTAACCGCGTTGTTCTTTTAATAAATCACGAATTTCAGTAAGTAGCTGTTCTTCTTTTGTAGGAGTTGGAGCTGCAGGTTTTTCCTCTTCTTTTTGCTTAAAGCGCTGGAAGAAGCGGATAAAGAGAAAAATAGAGAATGAAATAATTAAAAAGTCCACAACCGTTTGTAGAAAAGCACCATACATGATTTCCTCACCGTTAAAGGGGATCGAAGCCTTTGATATGTCAACCCCACCGAGTAAAAAACCAACTAACGGCATGATAATGTCATTTACAAGTGAGGTTACAATTTTTCCGAATGCACCACCAATAATGACCCCAACTGCGAGGTCAATCACATTGCCTTTTAAGGCAAATTTTTTAAATTCATTAAGCATATTGTTGTTCTCCTTTCAAATTCCAATCTTATTTTACATAAATTTGTTAAAAAGAAAATAGTACAAAAGGCTCGTTATTTGAACCTTTCCAGTTGATGTAACATGTTTTCCCTTTTTAATATCTCAATCTGTCTTTCACCCAATAAATCAAAATGCGGGAAGCCTGTCCGGTTATGAATGTATTTCGAAGGAATTCCATATTGTTTTCCCCATTCAACTAGTTTTTCTAGGTCAGCACAGCCAACCTTTGTCACTGTCGTCATGCCAGGAAAACGGTCATCCATCCAATAATGTGTGAGAAATGCAATTTCCCCTATTGAAACCTTCTTTTTCCATTCAAGAAGTTCCTTACGTTTAATGCCAAAAGCCATAAAAAGTTTCACCTCTTTTAAAGCATCAAATTCTGTTCTCCCCATTATACCAAAAACCAATCGGATTAGTAGTCTGTGACAAAACCAATACACTTTGTCTGTTTTAGTTCTACGACGAATTTTTCCTAATAAACTTGTAACATCATCTTAGAAATTCGTTAGGAGTGGGATTTTGAAAAAAGCTAATCAATTTATCGTACATGCAGATCGAGAAAGTGTATATTCTGTGTTTATGGACCCAATGAAATTAGGACCTTGTTTCCCAGGTTGTAAAGAAGTCAAACAATTAAGTCCAACAAAATATGAAACATTGGTTGAGGTTAAGGTTCAATTTGTCCCAATAAAAATTCAAGGGGTAGGGGAGTTAAAAGAGTCAATTGAAAATGAAAAAATTGTTGTCGAGATGAAGGGGAAACCCGTTTCACTTGCGGGCTCCTTTACAAATACGCTTACCGCAAACTTAAAGACTGTTGAACCGGATAAAACACTTGTCGAATATGAAATGGATTTTGAATTGACCGGTAAATTAGCCAAGGTTGGAGAGGTTTTGATGAAAGGGTCGAGCAACAAACAATCAGAGGAGTTCATGAAAAATGTTCAAGAGCTGTTTCAGAATATGTAAAAGAACCTTTTTTGCTGATCCATCCAAATTACGGCCAATAAATTTCATTTATGGTTATTAAAAAGAAAATACGGCTGATAGCCAAAAAATATAGCCAATAGCAAAATCACTAGCCACAAAAAAGAGATTAGTAGAACAAAGCTCTACTAATCTCTTTCTGATTAAATCGTCCGTTCGAACGACTCCTGCACGATTCGCTCAGGATGTGAATAGACATTAAGCTTACCGCTGCGGATAAAACCAACTGCAGTAATATTGAGTTCCTCCGCCATTTTGATCGCCAAATCGGTAGGTGCAGATTTTGATAACACAATGCCGACTCCGATTTTTGCCGCCTTTAATAAGACCTCTGAAGAAATTCTTCCGCTAAAGACAATCACCTTATCTCGAACTGGAATTTTATTGATTAAGCAATATCCGTATATTTTATCAAGGGCATTATGTCTGCCAATATCGGTTCGGTTCACAATCATTTCCTTTGGCGTACATAGTGCAGCATTGTGCACACCGCCTGTATCTTTAAAGACAACACTATTTTGCTGCATTTCATTCATTAAGGTGATGCATTCTTCTGGTGTGAGGGTAATGGTTGATGTTGATGTTTTTGCCGTTTTTGCATCATTCACAAAGTAGAATTGCCTACCTTTCCCACAGCAGGAGCCGATAAAACGCTTTGAATAATATTCCTGGCTTGTTGTCACTTCAGTAGTTGTTTCTACATAGGCATATCCTTGGCCTTCGTCGATATGGAGGCTCTTAATTTCGTCTCGAAAGCGAATGACGCCTTCTGAAGCCAAAAAGCCAATCACAAGTTCATCTAGCTCCGAAGGGGTACAAACCATCGTCGCAAATTCCTGTTGGTTCAAGAGAATAGTCAATGGAAATTCAGTGACAATCTCATCCTCTTCGTCTATTAATTGACCATCTTCAAATTTGATAATACCTTTTCTAACGGTAATAGAATCCACCATTTATACACCTCTCTTTCAAATTAAGCTAAGATTGATGCTAATCCCTAATTGATTACTAATATATAATCATACTTTTTTTGGAAGTACAACTATAAAGTTTTTCATTACTCGAAATATTTTAATAAAAATCTATTGTATTATTTTGCTAGGTTTGATAATATCGTAACAAATAGTTCACAATATTGACACACTCTTGTCACAGGATAGCGAACCTGTCTCTGCTGCAAGGTTGGAAATATTGGTAGCGATTACTGTTAATTTTGTAGTAGCGATCCTGCTAAGGAAATTAACCGTCATCATCCTTTTTATGCTTATTCAAGCATAGGGCTGCTGGCGGTTTTTTGTATTTATTAAAGTTACTGCAAAATGAACACCATTTTCATTCAAAATAAAGGAGAGATGATATGGAAAAGACAAAAAATCGTTGGCTGATTGCAGCCTCGGCAGTTGGAATTCACTTATCGATTGGTTCTGTTTACGCATGGAGTGTATTTACAAAGCCACTTCAATCAGAATTTGGATGGGATTTAACTGACATTAGCATGACCTTTAGTATCGCCATTCTTTTCTTAGGCTTATCCGCAGCCTTCCTTGGGCATTTCGTTGAAAAATATGGTCCTCGCGCATCAGGTATTCTTGCTGCCATTTTCTTTGGAGTAGGGATTACAGGTTCTGGGCTTGCAATCAACTTAGAATCACTGCCATTATTATATTTATTCTATGGTGTTTTAGGTGGAATTGGTCTAGGCGTTGGTTATATTGCACCTGTATCAACATTAGTAAAATGGTTCCCAGACAGACGTGGAATGGCTACAGGACTTGCGATTATGGGATTTGGATTTGCAGCTTTAATCAGTAGTCCAATTATGCAAAAACTGATTGTTTCTGTAGGAATTGCAAATACTTTTTATATTTTGGGAGTTAGCTATTTTGCCATTATGATTGTCTCTTCTTTATATCTTGCACCACCTCAGGCAGGTTGGATGCCAGCTGGATTTAAAGAAAAAGTATCATCAGGTACGACTAAATTAAAACAAGATTTATCACAATTAACTGCAAACCAAGCTGTAAAAACAAGACGTTTTTATTATTTATGGCTTATGCTTTTTATAAACGTGACGTGTGGAATTGCAATCATCTCTGCTGCTTCGCCACTTGCACAAGAAAGTGTAGGCTTAACTCCAGTTGCAGCTGCAGCATTAGTCGGGGTTTTAGGTGCATTTAACGGCCTTGGACGGATTGGATGGGCGTCAGTGTCTGATTACTTAGGGAGACCAAATACATATACAGTATTTTTTGTCATTCAAGTAATCGCGTTTCCATTACTACCTTATGTATCGAATCCTTTGTTGTTCCAGGTATTACTAGCACTAATCTACACATGTTATGGTGGTGGGTTCGCCGCAATCCCAGCTTATATTGGGGACTTGTTTGGAACAAAACAGCTTGGTGCAATCCACGGCTATATTTTAACAGCATGGGCAGCTGCAGGTCTTGCAGGTCCAATGTTTGCATCTTGGATTCGAGATACAACTGGAAGCTATACACAAAGCTTGACAGTATTTACTGCACTATTCGCAGTGGCACTAGCGGTTTCACTTCTAATTCGTTTTGATATTAAGAAACTTCGAAAGCAGCAAGCTGAAGGAGCTGAGCTTGCTAGTTGACATTCATTGGTAATCTTGCTTAACTTAAAGTTAATGAAGTATTAAGTCAAGAGGTAGACGAAAAATGAATAAATACGAAGCTGAGTTTAGTAATTTAGTTAGGTCTTTCAGAAAGAAGCATATGGGGAAAGGCCCTAGTAAAATCACAACAACCTTTTGTAAGAATTGGGCCATTTGTGAGATGGAAGGGAATTTATCTCCAGTGGAAAAGTTTATTGCCGGCGCAGATGATGGAAAACAAATGCTTCGTGCGGCAAGAACCGAAATGGTAAAAGAAATGTATCGTAAAAACAAGCCAGTTGAAATGGAAGAATTTTTAGGTTCAAACCTAGTAGATTTATTTGTAGATATTGATATTGATCGAGACTTCGGAATGTCCGTATTCGTTTTTGATCAAGATTTAGAAAAGAAGTTTTCAATTAAATAACAACTAAAATATGAGTTCAAAAAGGTGGATGAAGAGGACCAAGAATTTCAAGGCGGTGCAGCTTTGAGGACCGGAGCGTATGCAGTTAATACGTGAGGACCGGAGAAGCAAGCCAACGCAGAAATTCGATGTGTCATATTCACCGCACTTTTTGATCATCCTATCGTGTTGGCACTTGGTAGCGACCCTGCTAAAGACTAACCACCGTTTCATTTTTCTATCATCCTAGAATCTTGTTTCGGTGGTTTTTTCTATAATGAAAGCAGGAATAAGCATTTTGAAAACAGAAAGCATAGTTAACATTACTTAGCAGAAGCCTGCTCCTTCTGCTAAGTAATGTTAAGCCTCCGGCGGATGCCACGATTTTTCAAAGGAAATTTTTCGAGCAGTAAGATCAAAGACTAAAAACGCCACATCCTGTGGCAACGTCTTTATGACCCACTTCCTGTGGGCCTAAAAATCGGGCGCAAATACGCCAGGGCGTATTTGAATATAAGTTGACTTTTACCATAGACATAGTAGTGAAAAAGGAAGAGGGGGATTAATCATGGGAGAAACAAAACATCAGGGACCAATTAAATCTTCGAAAATGCCACAACCAAAGCACTGGGTCAGTCCGATTCCCTTTGGTTTAGGGAAGGTGAAGCCAAAGCATATTCGTGACACCATGAAAGTTGCTTGGGAAAACAAGGATAATATCGGATATGCAACGCGAATTTTAACGCAGGGTGTTTGTGACGGCTGTGCCCTTGGAGTTTCAGGTCTATATGATCAAACATTGAAGGGGCCACATATGTGTACTACTCGCCTCAATGTACTTCGTCTAAGTACGATGCCAGCGATAAACTCTGAGATTCTGCACGCGGACATTGATGAATTGCGCAAGTATAATAGTACAGAACTACGAAAGCTTGGAAGAATTCCGTATCCGATGATTCGTAGAAAAGGAGAAAGAAAGTTTTCTAGAATCTCCTGGGATGAAGCCATGGATATGATTGCTAATAAGATGAAAAAGCTAAATCCAAAGCAATATGCTTTTTATCTAACTTCTCGTGGGATTACAAATGAATCGTATTATGTAGCGGCAAAGGTTTCTCGTTTCTTAGGAACGAACCATATTGACAACGCTTCCCGGATTTGTCACTCCCCTAGTAAAACAGCAATGAAGCGTTCAGTAGGTGTTGGAGCTTCGACAGCGAATTACCAGGATTGGATTGGTACAGATGTGTTAGTATTCTGGGGAAGTGTGGCATCAAACAGTTCACCAGTTTCAACAAAATACATGCTTGAAGCGAAAAAGCGCGGCACAAAGATCATCGTCATTAACCCGCATAGAGAACCGGCAATGGATAAATATTGGATTCCGTCAAATATGGAATCTGCACTATTTGGAACGAAGGTTGCGGATGATTTCTATCAAGTAAGCATCGGTGGAGATATCGCCTTTATGTTTGGAATTATGAAGCATTGGTTTGACATGGAAGAAAAGCAACAAGGTTCTGCAATCAACCACAAGTTCGTGAAAGAACATGTGAATGGATATGAAGAGCTAAAAGCACATGCGAAGGCGCAAAACTGGGATGAAATAGAGAAATCATCTGGTGTGTCAAAGGAACGAATTATTGAGTTGGCAGAGCTACTCGCGAAGAGTAAAAATGTGGTGTACACATGGGCTATGGGCTTAACGATGCATTCATTTGCGACCGATAATATTTCACAGGTATCCAATCTTGCCCTTCTTCGTGGCCATTTAGGACGTAAATACAACGGATTAATGCCATTCCGTGGTCACTCATCTGTACAAGGGTCAGGTGAAATGGGAGCAGACCCATTTGTTCTGCCTGGTGGTGAATTTGATGAAAAAAATATTGAGCGCCTTGAGAAGGTTTGGGGTTTTGAGATTGAAAAATGGCAAGGGGATATTGTCGGAGTCACACTAGAAAATATCGTGCTTCCAGACGACCATGAGCGAAAAGTAAAGCTCTATTATATGTCAGGAGGAAATTTCCTAGAAACAATGCCAGACCCTGATTTTGTTGAAAAAGCATTGTCTAACCTTGATATTCGCGTCCATCAGGATATCATTTTAAACACGTCAACACTTGTGGATGCGAAGGAAGCCGTAATTGTGTTACCTGCAAAAACACGTTATGAACAAGAAGGTGGAGGAACTTCGACGTCTACAGAGCGTATGGTGTATTTTTCACCTGAAATTGATGGAAATAAAAATGAAATTAAAGAAGCCCGTGCAGAGTGGAAAATCTATGTTGACCTCGCTAAGCGGATTAAGCCTGAAACAGCCCATTTAATTGATTTTAAGAGTGGCCAGGAAATTCGTGATGAAATTGCAATTGCAAATCCAAACTACAATGGAATTCAACATCTCAAGAAAAAAGGGGATGTGTTCCAATGGGGTGGAGCATGGCTTTGTGAAGGCGGAATTTGTCCGACTCCGGATGGAAGAGGCAACTTAATTCCAGTTGAAATTCCTGACTTCGGTAAAAAAGAAGAGCAATTCGTGTTAACGACTAGACGAGGAAAGCAATTTAACTCGATGGTCTATAATGAAGTTGATCCATTTAACGGAGCAGGTCGCTATGATGTGCTAATCAATCCCCAGGATGCCAAGGAACTTAGTGTGGTAGAGGGGGATGCTATCGTTGTCCACAATGGCTTCGGTGTGTTCCAAGGAAAAGCAAAATTTGCAGATATCGCGAGAAAAAACCTTGGCGTGTTCTTCCCAGAGGGGAATTTCTTATTGCCAAAAGGTCGCTACGAAAAATTTGCAGGCATCCCTGATTACAATATCGCTGTATATGTTGAAAAAGCAGAACGTTTTAATGCTCGAAAAGACACACAATACCAAGAAAAAGAAATTGAGGATGACTTAGACATTAATCCTCCAGCATAAATCATTTGCCCCCAAACTTAAATTTGGGGGCATTTTTATGGGCAAAACTTGGGAAGATAAAAAAAGGTCTGATACACAGAGGTGTTACATTTGTTTTCGTTTCGTGGAGATGCTCATAAAATCTATCTAAAGCTAAAGAGTAATGCGCGCAAGGATCGATCCTTTAAGCATGTAAAGGAAATGGAGGAAGTGCGTAAAATTCAGCGCTTTTACCAAGGGATTGACTCGCCAACCTTAAAAATCATTTATTACCGGATGTTAAAGGAACAAAATGGTTCTGGCATTATTCCTATTTTAATCACGGCCATCCCATGGTTTTTGTTTCTTTTTTCAAATCAATTACAAAAATTTCTGTTTGGAAGGGGCTATCTATATTTAATTCTCTTCACCATCCTTTATTTTTTTCTGCTTTTTTTCACTGTGATTCTACATTTTCGTGAAAAAGCGTGGGCATCATTCCATTTAGAAATAATTTGCGATATTTTAGAGGAACGAAAAGAAGCCGGGAAATAAGTTCCCGACTTCTTTTCAATACAGAACAAGAATGATGGTTAAGGTTAACAGTCCCATCATTATTGATGAAATCAACCCTACAAATAATGGGCGCAAACCAACGGATTTAATCTTTTTAAAATCTGTACCAAGTCCAACACTTGCCATGACCATAAGGATTAAGAATTTCGCTACTCCATCGGTTACACTCGTAAGTGAAGTTGGAAGCGAGAAAATCGTATTGACTGCAACGGCTCCTGCAAAAAATAAAATAAAGGATGGAAATACCTTCATTAATTTAACTTTGTTTTTTGCAATCCCTTTTGATTTCATTGAAATAAAGATTGATAGAATCAAAGTTACAGGAACAAGCATGAGTGTTCGAATTAATTTAATTACGACGGATGTATCCCCGGCGGCACTGCTATAGCTGTAGCCTGCAGCGACTACTGATGAAGTATCATGAATCGCGACCCCTGCCCACATTCCAAAAATGTGGTCTGGCATTGAAAAAAGCTGTCCTAAAAGAGGATAGAATAATACCGCCAACACATTAAAAGCAAAGATGGTATTAATCGCATAAGCCGTTTCTTCCTCTTTTGCACGAACAATCGGGCTTGAAGTCACGATGGCGGTTGCCCCACAAATTGCCGTTCCAAGTGAAACAAGAATGGGAATATTTCCATCTAGCTTAAACAGCTTGGCCAAAATAAACGTAAATAGAATTCCGGCTAAAACCGCGACGATTACTAAAAGGATTGCCTCATACCCGAGCTGAAAGATGCTGGCATAACTTAGACCGAAACCGAGAAGAACAATTGCTGTTTTCAATAAGGTTTTTAACGTATAGGAGATACCTTCCGTGTAGACAGCAGGAATCCTTAAAAAGTTTCGGACAAGGATGCCGATGATAATCGCAATTACAGCCCCACCGATTAATGGGAAGTCATTCCCTAAAGAGTTAGCCAACAGGCCAATAATAAAAACAAGCGCCACACCAGGCAGCTTATTTCGAAATGAAAGTGAATGATTGAATAGTAAAGATTTTTTTTCATACGTTTCCGATACTGGTAGATTAACGTTACTCACGTGTTTCATCCTCAACATAGTTTTCTATTTTTATCTTACCACAGGATGGCAACCCTTCACACCTTTATCTTCTTCCTTTATACTTGATATAAGAACGCCACGTCTCGCGTGGCAACGTCTTTGTGACCCACAACGTGTCGGCCTAAAAAAAGAGGAAGTGATTTCTCACTTCCAAACACGAACAGATAAAGAATAAGGAGCTAACACCACACTTTATAGTATGCACGAAGCAGAAAGGACATGTGGGGTAGTACACTACGTCAAACGCACATTTTTATCAAATTAAGCAAAATAAATAATAAAGGTGTTTTTTATGATTGAACAAGCAAAGCAAGTTTTACAGTCTTATTTCGGTTACCCGTCTTTCAGACCAGGACAAGAATCCATAATCGAAAACATTTTACAGGGAAACGATACACTCGCAATTATGCCGACCGGGGGCGGAAAGTCCTTATGCTATCAAATCCCAGCACTTATTTTTGAGGGGATAACAATTGTCATTTCCCCATTAATTTCATTAATGAAGGACCAGGTTGATACTTTGTTCAGTGTCGGTATTTCAGCAACCTATATTAATAGTAGTATTTCAATGCAAGAAATTCAGGAAAGACTGCAGGATGCACGAGCAGGCCGTTATAAAATTATTTATATTGCTCCTGAACGACTCGAATCCCCGGGGTTTCGATCCCTTTTATCTTCCATACCCATTTCAATGATTGCTGTTGATGAAGCGCATTGTATTTCGCAATGGGGACATGATTTCAGGCCAAGCTACCGAAATATCCATTATATGATTGGGGAACTGCCATCAAAGCCAGTTGTCGCAGCATTAACTGCAACCGCAACAGTTGAGGTAAAAGAAGATATTTGCAGCCAGCTTAAGATTGACCCTTACGCTGTATTTATTACAGGGTTCGCAAGAGATAATTTAACTTTCAATGTCTTAAAAGGGGAAAACAAGCGCGATTTTGTGAAAAGCTTTTTAGTCGAAAATAAAAATCAGTCGGGAATTGTTTATGCAGCAACTCGTCGGGAGGTTAACGAACTTCATTCATTTTTAGAAAAAGAAGGCTTTTTAGTAGGAAAGTATCATGCCGGCCTTTCGGATGAAGAGAGAAAACAGGCACAGGAAGATTTCCTATTCGACACTGTGAATGTAATGATTGCAACGAATGCATTTGGAATGGGAATCGATAAAAGTAATGTAAGATATGTGATTCACTATAATTTACCGAAGAATATTGAGGCCTACTACCAAGAAGCGGGACGAGCAGGTAGGGACGGGGAAAAAAGTGATTGTTATCTATTATTTGCTTCACAGGATATCCAACTCCAAAAATTCCTAATCGAGCAATCGACAACGGATGAAGGGAAAAAAGAGCAAGAATATCACAAGCTCCAGCAGATGATAGACTACTGTCACACTGAAAATTGCTTGCAAAGCTACATCCTAGAATACTTTGGAGAGAAAGATAGTGAAGAATGTGGTCGTTGTTTCAACTGTAAAGATGACCGTGAAAAAATTGATATAACAACAGAGGCACTCATGGTGTTTTCTTGTATTAAGAGGATGAAGGAGCGCTTTGGAAAGACCTTAGTTGCTCAGGTGTTAAAGGGATCAAGGAATAAAAAAATCCAAGAGTTTAGATTTACGTCCTTATCCACATATGGTTTATTAAAGCAGTATTCGGAAAAACAAATCGTCGGCTTAATCGATTTTTTAGCTGCAGAGGGGTATGTCAAATTGACCAACTCTCAATATCCAGTGCTGATTCTTGACGCAAAAGCATTACCTGTTCTTAAAGGAGAAGTCAAAATTTATAAGAAGGAACAGGTGAAGAAAAAACAGGTTGTTACGGACAATACGTTATTTGAAATCCTTCGTGAGGTACGAAAGGAAATATCCACACGTGATGGAGTGCCTCCATATATCGTCTTTTCAGATAGTACTTTACGAGAAATGAGTGAAGTGGCTCCGACAGATGAAAAAGGTTTGCTCGAAATCAAAGGAGTGGCCCAGACGAAACTAGAACGGTACGGAGAGGATTTTTTAACAGCGATTCGAAGCTATGTGGAGGAAAAAAGTGCGGTTGTAGAATAGCAAGTTTAAGGCACCACATTTTGTTGTGGTGCCTTAGCTTATGCGTTAAAAAGTTCTTCTATTGCTAGATTACGTTTTTGTTGTTCTTCTTCAGATGCTAAATCATACTTTTTTAAGAGGTGAAATAATTCGTTTAGTGTGAGTTGGGTGCGTTCTGTTTCTAAAAAACGTACCGCGTTGTTGTAAAGTTCATTCGGGAGAAAGCCTTCTTGGCTTTGAAGCTTTTTAATCACATCACCTTTAGAGTGATCGATATTACATGTAGACATTTGGTTACCTCCATTTCATGATCCTGCCTTTAATTTTAGCATGTTTAGAGGAGTATGAATATGGTCTTGGAAGCAAGGACTGTATATAATCCACTTTACTGTAGGTCTTAAGGTGATGTCGGGCAGGAAACCGTGTTACCATTTTGGTAGTTGGATGAAAGTAGAAGAAGGTGAACCTATAAGCCAAGTTATCATGTTCGTACTTGGATAAATTCAGAAGATGCCTGACCTAAAACCAAGTTATCATGCTTGTACTTGGATAAATTTAGGAGGTGGCGACCTGCAAACCAGGTTATCATGTTCGCACTTGGATATAAATCAAGAGACTCCGAACCTGTAAAGCAAGTTACCCTGTTCAAACTTTCCTAAAACGAAGGAATAGCAATCCCTAACAACCACCGAAATACTATCCAACGAACACTCAAAACGCTCCAAGTGAAATCCCACACTACACATTTCATACTCATCTGATAAAATGGGAACAAGAAAGGGAGGGATGAGATGGCTTATTATATTTGGCTTTTCATAAATGCACTACTCGTGATTAGCACGTTTATTTACATATGGGTTTTTAGAACCCAAGACTCCCAGATTGTCACATTAGGGCAGCTTTTTGCTCAAATTGCAATTATTCTCTTTATCGTAAATGTAAATATGTATTTTATTTTTCTTGTCATCCGCAGGACAAAGGTACGAAAATTGAAAATCGCACTTGCCAAGATGTCACGTTATATGATGAAATCTCATATCAAGCTTGCTATCATAGGGACGATATTAATAGTGTTTCATGGGGGAATCATGCTAGTCAAACTCGGAGAAATCGTTGGATTTACAAATCCAAAGATCATAAGTGGAACTTTAGCTATTCTTTGTCTAGCAATGACCCTTTATGCCGGTTATCTACGTCATAAAAAATCCTCAGGGTTACGGAGGAAAATTCATTACACAACAGCTTTTATATTCACGTTTCTATTCTTGATACACATATTCCTTCCTCTTTAACCAAACAAAAAGACCGCCCACATTTCCGTTCTGGTTAGTCCCGCAACGTTGCGAAGTTGGAAGTAGTGGACGGTCTTAGCAATAGTATATGTTTTAGGGTCGAAATATTATGCGCTTTTTATAGTAGAAATGATGCTATTTTTAATGTCATTCCAAAGTGTTTCGTCTGTTGTGATGCGTTCCGTAAACGATTTGATAAACGCCTTAAATGCAGCATCATATTCAGGAGACTCTTTATCAGGAACATTTGCCTTTAGCTCATCCGCAATCGCTTGAGCCTCCGGTGCTCTTGGTCCCCATTTACCAACCTCTTCAAAGTCTTTGTTTACGAAAATAATGATTGGAATGGAACGCGCCTTTCCATTTGTAAGGTATTGATCCATTAACTCTAAATTTTCATCGCGAATTAAATAACGTGTTTCCAACAATGCCTCATCCGCGATTCTCATTAGAATAGGAAGATTGACCATTGCATCTCCACACCAATCAGCTGCTAAAATGATTGCTTTTAATTCTTTTTCCTGAAGTGTCTGAAGTAATTCCTTATCAGACTCGTCTAAACGAAACTGATTATATACTTTTAAGAGATTTTCTTTATGAACTTCCATGCTGTTAATGTAGTCGTATTGATTCATTCCTTTTTCAAACCATGGTTTTAAGTCTGCCATTATGTATTCCTCCTCAAAATTGGTTTCCTGCATCTACTATAATTGAAAAAGGAAAATCGTACCACAAAGATGCTTAAGAAAAATCATGAACGGTTTCATAAAATTCATACGCATCCTGAGTTGGAAATCTTGGTATAATCGGGTCTTCTTCAACTAGAACATCCGTTAATACATTGTAGTCCCCATGGGCTGATGGCATTTCTGTTTGCTTCCATTTCCAACATGCACCTGAAAAAGCTATTTGATTTCCATTAAGAAGTCTAATTTCATGGAGAACCCCATTTAATTCGACAAAGCCGATTCCATTATTTGCTGCGAGTTTTTTGATTAATTCCTGCTTTGAAATATTCATTTTCAATCCCCCAATAATTGATAGTTTTGCCTAAGAGCATACAATTAAGCTATCCAAGAATTGTTAGTTGAACAGTTCATATTTGGTCGAAAAACGTGACAAAATAGAGTAGCCAAGGAGAAAAGTGAAAGCGACTCGCCCAGAAACGAGGAATTGGCCGCCTAAGAGCGAATCCTGTAGCAAGTCGGCATTAGCATTTCCTGTGCGTCGGGGACTCCGACTAAGAGGCGCTTTTTGCCTCTTTTCGAGGAGTTGAAAATTCTCGAGTTTCTAGTCGCTTAATCTAGACAGGTATTCATCCTTTGGTGATTAAGCATGAGGAGTTGAATGCTCACGTGAGATGGCAAAGGTCACTAATGGGTTTACTTAAGGATCGAAAAGACAAGAAGATTGCATTAGCCATTGATACTTCGACTAATCAAGTGCGATCTATTTTGATAAACAATATCATAAAATTCTTTGGTGAAATGGTTCCAGAGGCACAGCTTGTCCAAGCCGATTTTAAAATAAGAAGCATCACACCCATACAAAATCCTGCTATCAAATATTATACTCATGGAAAGTCCTCCTATACGGAAGTGCTTGAGTGGGCAGATGAAGAGGAGATTGACACCTTGTTTTATATAACAGATGTCACAGGCTATTTTTACGATGAGTTGAATGTTCAAGCTGAAGTGTTTTGGCTCGTTCCAGATGATTATGTACCGAAAGTACCGTTTGGAAAAGCAATAAAAGTTGCATAACATGGATGGAAGCGTCTAGAATCAAGTGATTCTGGGCGTTTTTTCTTTGTGATCGTTGTTTATTTTAATTCTGCAATATTTTTTACTTGACGAAATAGTATAATCTGGATTATATTTTAGTACATTGACATATAAAAGGGGGAAAATCATATTAGTTTACTTGGTATTGTAAATATCGTATTAATGGTCTTATTATTATTATTATTAGTTTATATGCAAAAAAAGCATGTCTCATTTTCAAAACGAGTATTTGCAGCACTTGGGCTAGGGATTGTTTTCGGTCTCGTTCTTCAGCTCATCTATGGATCTGATTCAGAAGTTATTTCCGAGTCGATTAGTTGGTATAATATCGTAGGTAATGGGTATGTGAAGTTTTTACAAATGATTGTTATGCCACTTGTTTTCATTTCAATCGTATCTGCATTTACGAAAATGAAACTAGCAAATAATATCGGTAAAATTAGTTTCTTAATCTTAGGGATTTTAGTAGGGACAACTGCTATTTCAGCGCTTGTTGGGATTGGTACAACTGTTGCATTTGATTTAGAAGCAATCCAAATTGAAGCTGGAGATGCAGAAACAGCTAGAGGAGCTGCGATAGAAGAACGGTATGCAGGTATTCAAGATAAAACGTTCCCAGAACAGATTGTTGATTTATTGCCAGCAAACCCATTCTTAGACTTTACAGGTGCTCGATCAACTTCAACAATTGCAGTTGTTATTTTTGCAGCGTTTATCGGAATGGCTTATCTTGGAGTTCGTCGTAAAGACTCAGAGAATGCGGAAATGTTTGCGAAAATTATTGATGCGCTGTACGCAGTAATCATGCGCGTTGTAACGCTGATTTTACGCTTAACACCATATGGAGTTCTTGCGATTATGACACGCGTAACAGCTACTAGTGATTATGGTGCTATTTATAAGCTTGGAAAATTTGTGGTCGCATCCTATGTTGCGTTGTTAATTGTGTTTGCGCTCCATTTATTGTTGCTATCATTGGCTGGTTTAAATCCAATCACCTATTTGAAAAAGGCATTTCCTGTTTTAACATTTGCCTTCACATCACGTTCAAGTGCTGGGACGTTACCACTTAACATCAAGGCACAGACAAATGATTTAGGTGTTTCAGAAGGAATTGCAAACTTTGCAGGTTCATTTGGACTCTCGATTGGACAAAACGGATGTGCAGGTGTATACCCAGCTATGCTTGCTGTAATGATTGCTCCAACCGTTGGGATAAATCCATTGGATCCATCATTTATTTTAACCGTAACCGTAATTGTTGCCATTAGCTCATTTGGTGTTGCTGGTGTTGGTGGAGGAGCAACATTTGCTGCTATCCTTGTATTATCAGCACTCGATTTACCTGTTGCATTAGCAGGATTACTAATTTCTGTAGAGCCTTTAATTGACATGGGCCGTACAGCCCTTAACGTAAGTGGCAGTATGACTGCAGGTGTGCTCACAAGTAGAATCACGAACGAACTTGATACTGAAACATACTCAAACCCATCTCAACAACTGGGTGCATAATATATGAAAAAATAAGACCCGAACACATAGGGTCTTATTTTTATTTTTATGCTAAAATTTAATAAAAAACAAGGTTTGGAGTTGATGTGTTGGATATACGTTTTGACCATGTTGTTCATTATGTAAAAGACCCCCACGAAACAATGGCAGCCTTTCAGTTGCTGGGTTTTCCTACCGTATTGGGTGGAAACCATGAAATATGGGGGACCTACAATACATTATGCTATCTTAAGAACCTAGCCTATATTGAATGGATTGGAATTAACAATTTAGACGTCACAAAGGAAGGAAGTCATCCGTTTAGTCGCCATCTATACGTGGATTATCAGCTAGGAGAGGGGCTTTCTCAAATTGCGTTTCGAACATCTTCTATTAAAAATATACAAAAGCATTTATCTGAAAAAGAAATTGAAACTCTTGGACCATTTCCAGGATCACGAAAGCGACCTGATGGTACTTTGCTTGAATGGTCGATGCTCTTTATCCGGCATACACACCCAATGCCATTTTTTATTCAATGGGGTGAAGAGGATGAGGTAAGGGAAAAAGACCTTATTTCAAAAGGGATTTATGTCCCAGGTACTAAAGCTATTTCATACATAGGCTACTCGGTAAAGGATCCCGAAATAACAGGAAAGCTTTGGGCCAATTTATTCAACGGAACTGTCCACAACTCAACTTTTCCTGGGACCAAACAAAACGTAGTGAAGGTACATTTTGACTCTATTGATGTCTATTTTAGCAGGGGGAATCATCTAAGAGGGGAACGTCCATCCATCGTCGGCATTGAACCAGGCTTGGGAAAGAAAATTACCTTACACGGTGCAAATTATCGTTTGTGAAAAAGAACCAACCGTAACTAAACGGTTGGTTCTTTTCTTGGGCGTGAATCATTTTTCACTTTTCATAATTTTATTGCCGCGGTAGATTTGATAATCTTAAACAACGAAAGCCCTACCTCTCTTTCGTCCTTTCGGCTCCGAAGCCGGTCCAGTGTGAATAAGTCTTTCTCAAATGTAAAAGATAAAACGAAATTACTTTATCTATCTATATAAAAATTATGTTTAAAGTTTTAAGGGAGCAAATTATTACTATACAGCAAATTATAATTATTGTCAAATTGTTACGGGGTGCTTGTCGTGTTTAAAGAAGTTTTTAAAAAGCGAGTGTTGCTCATCTATTTTTTGGCAAGCCTTTTTTGGATTACGTTTTCTGAATATGTCATCGATACATTTTCATCTGAGTACAATACTTATTTTCAGATTGGTAAAGGGCTTATGTTTGTCATCTTTACGACTGTTCTCATCCATCTTATCATCAAAAAGCATGATGCTTATATTAAGGCATTAGAAGAGCAAAATGAACTGACGACACTCATTAATGCGATGCCTGATTTCGTCTGTTTTAAAGATGGTGAAGGCAGGTGGATTCGAGTAAATCGGTATGCAAACGAACTTTACAACCTTCATTCGGATATTTATAAAAATAAAACCGATTTAGAACTTGCGAAGATGTATCCGGAGTTTGAGGAATATTTGATTCGGAATGTCCAATTAGATGAAGAAACATGGGAAAAGGGTATAGAAACTCGAAATGAGCAAACCATCATGATTCCAAGTGGAGAACAGAAAACCTTTGATGTGATACGAGTGCCCTTATTTGAAGAAGAAACAAGAACGGGACTGGTTACGATTGGAAGGGATATATCAAACCTAAAGGCTGCTGAAGGGCTTGCCCTTAGAAGGGAGAAACTCTCTGTCGTTGGTGAATTGGCCGCTGGAATTGCTCATGAAATACGAAATCCGCTTACAACAATTAAAGGCTTTGTCCAATTACAAAAGGAAAAAAGTGAGTCAACCTCACAAATTTCAGATATTATCCTTTCTGAACTTGATCGAATTAACCAAATTGTCAGTGAGCTACTCGTCTTCTCAAAGCCACAAAGTAAAATTCTAAAAGAATTTAAAGTCAGTGAACTAATTGACTATGTCATTAAACTTACCTCACATGAAGCAATCCTTAATAATGTCGAGGTTATAGTTGAAGACCACGCTGCCGAAACGATTCTTTATGGGGACAAAAATGAACTTATTCAAGTATTCGTCAATGTTATTAAAAATTCAATTGATGCAATGCCTGATGGCGGAAAAACAAGAATTCGTACGAAGGTCGCGGACGACAAAATTAAAATTGAAGTAATTGACAATGGAGTCGGAATTCCGAAAGAAAGACTTCAAAAAATAGGCGAGCCATTTTTCACATTAAAAGAAAAAGGAATGGGACTTGGTCTTACGATGAGTAATAAGATTATCCAAGATCATAAAGGGACATTTAAAATGATGAGTAAGGTCGGGTTAGGAACGAAAGTAATCATCACTTTACCGGTCCGTCATCAAAAAAAGGAGAGTTATTAACTCTCCTTTTTTTCGTTCGGCAAAACAGTAGAAGAATTATGTTGGAATATACCCATATTTTTGATAAATTTAAATTATTAAAGAATTACTAATTTTAGTAAAAATGGGAGGCAATTATGTCTGCAAAAGAGAATGTTTTAAAAGTCAAAGAGAATATTGGGAAAGTTATCATCGGAAAGGATGATGTTATTGAGCTAGTACTAAATTCTCTTATTAATAAAGGTCATATTTTACTAGAAAGTGTTCCTGGTACAGGAAAAACCATGCTTGCAAAGAGTTTTGCGAAATCAATTAGTGGAAATTTTAAACGCATTCAATTTACACCAGATGTGTTACCAAGTGATATTACGGGAATTCAATTTTTTAATCCGAAGGAGCAGGAATTCCAGCTTCGTCCAGGTCCGGTTATGACCAATATCCTATTAGCGGATGAAATTAACCGTGCGACCCCAAGGACACAATCAAGTTTACTAGAGGTAATGGAGGAACGGCAGGTAACAATTGATGGAGAAACGTTAAAACTTCCTTCACCATTTGTGGTCATTGCAACGCAAAACCCAATCGAATCACAACAGGGAACTTTCCCACTTCCAGAGGCACAAATGGACCGTTTTTTTGTACAAATTGATCTTGGCTACCCAAGCTTTGAAGAAGAAAAGCAAATTATGAGAACGTATCGACAAAACAACCCGATTGAAGAAATTTTAGAAGTACTTACAAAAGAAGAAATTCAAAAAATGCAAGCAGAAGTTGGTCAAGTAAGACTTTCTGAGGAAGTTGAGGATTATCTATTACGAATTGTTCATGCTACTAGAAAGCATGCAGATGTTGAAGTTGGAGTGAGCCCAAGGGGGACGCTAGCACTAATGAGGGCTGCCCAAGGTAAGGCGTATCTAGAAGGACGTATGTTTGTAACGCCAGAGGATATTAAGTTTATGGCACCATATGTGATTTCACATCGCCTTGTGCTAACAATGGAGGGTTCATTGAAGAAGACGAATCGACAAATTGTACAAGAGCTGCTCTCATCCGTATCTGTCCCGGTTGAAGCTGGAGCTGTGAAATAATGAATTGGGAGCGGCAAATATCGACTGGAAACGAAATGTCGTATATGATCTTTCTTTCTTCAGCATTTATAGTAGTTGGGATACTTTCACAGGTATTTTTGCTTGTATTTGTAGGGGTACTATTTCTTTTATTTGTCTTTCTAAACAAATACTATTTAAAACATGTTGGAAATAAAATCATCGTCTCAGTTGATAAGGAAACGGTTAAGCTCTTTAAAGGTGAAGAAAGTGATTTTTCGCTTACTTTACGACAAGATGGGCTACTACCCATCTTTAATGGTCAAATAAGAATGACTATTGATCATGTAGTTGGTTTTATGAATGAAAGAAAAGTATTAGAAACGGAACAGATTGAACTAACTCTACCGCTTACTCTTTTCGGAAGACAAGCCTCTACGACAAGGCTGCCATTTGAAGGGAAGCAAAGGGGAGTTGCAAAAATCCGTACACTCGAGTTAAGAATTCCACATTTATTTGGATTTGGTGAGGCTTATCTTCATTATACGAAACCGATTAGCTATGAGACGATTATTTATTCTTCACCTGAAACGGTAGGAGGAATTGAAAAAATCATTCCAAAATATCAAGGGGACTACCCAATCCGGACTTCATTTTTTGAAGATATGACAGCAATTGTCGGGACAAGGGGGTATGTACCGACTGATCCTTTTAACCGGGTTCATTGGAAGGCGAGTGCGCGTACCAATCAATTAGAAACGAAGCTTTTTGATAAAACTGCTCAGTTTTCATGGACGATCCTCATAAATGTTCGGGAACGAAAACTGGAGCAATATTTAAGTGGGTTAACGTATTTATTAGAATCAGCAACCGTAAAAAATATTCCCTTCGAGGTTTTTGTAAATGTGAGAAGAGCGGGTAGAACGCCATTCATCCATTTACCACTTGGAACGGGGAAGGAGCATTTAGCGAAGGCACTCGAATTGATTGCGAGGCTAAGTAAGCATAGTGTTACGATTCCATTTCATTACATGATCCATACAATTGAAAGACAACAGCAGCTTTCACCTTATATGATTGTGGTAGGTGAAATTGAAGAAAATGAACAATTGATCGTAAGGAGCTTTGCAAGAAAGGGCATCGATTGTTTTAAGGTGGTTGAAAATGAGGATGCGATTTATTTGGATAAAGCTTCTTTTTCGATGAAGAGGGGGGATTCCCATGCGATTTAGTCAATCTTTACTTAAGTCGTACCAGTACGTAATGGAAGTCATCCTTTTATATATTTTGTTCATGTTGTTATATATTCACACAGAGCAGCTGCCGCCAATTCTCCCATATCTGTTTATTACAGGTGTCGGGGCAATTGTGATCGCGTTCTTGTTATCGCTAATGAAATCAAACACACCGTATGTGTTTATTATGTTAGTTGTACCGCTACTTGCCCTTGTAAGCAGTGAAATCGGCTTGTCATTTGGACAGAGCCTCGTTATTGCAGCAATTGTTTGTTACCGAATAATTGTTCATTTTCATAAAAATCCGAAGCTCACTGAAGCAATGATTTTGAATGGAAGTTTACTTTTTGGTGGGTTAACGTATTTTGCAGCAAAAGTTCAAGGGTATATCCATAGTGATCTTGTGTTGTATTTACTTGTAACAGGGTTGATTTTCTTCATGATTGGCAAGATCTTAAATAGTGTAAGTCTGAGTTCACTAGTCATGAAAAATGTGGCCAGCAAAAACAACTCATGGTCTGTTGTAGGTTTATTTGGTGGGCTGTTTGTAGGTGCAATCGGTGTGGCAGTTATTTTTCCGATACTTTTTGTGAAGGGATTATCCTTTGTATCATCGATAATAGGAACTGGCCTTTATTGGGTTTCAAAGCCACTTTTTAATGCCGTTGAAGATATCGATTCGTTCAGAGGTTCTCGTGGAGAAAGTGTAGGAACCTTGAACTGGGAGGAAACCGAAAAGGTAAATCTGTTTTTCGGGATGACCGGAGACTCTAATTTTTGGTTCTATCTTTCTATTTTAGGACTTATCATACTAGCAATAATCATCTTTCTCTTAGCCAAAAAGAGATTTGTGAAAGAGCCTGCGGTAGTTGGGGATATCTATCAATATGCTACTGTCACTGAAGAGATTACCACACCTGCTGCAAAATGGAAAAGACCCAAAAGACAAACGCCACACTCAAAAGTTAGAAGGCTTATCCTCGAATTAGAGGTCCTTTCTGCACAGCACGGTTTAGGTCGCTACCATTTTGAAAGTGTAACAGAATGGCTAAGTCGCAACCATTTTCTCGATTATCATCTCGTTGAACTCTATGAAAGGGTTAGATATGGGGATGAAGAATTAAGCCCTGATGAAAACGTTGCATGTGAGGAAATGGTGAAGCAAATAAAAGTGAAAATAAAAAGCTTAAAAAAGCAGACATAAAAGAGGAGCCTGGAAAACAGGTTCCTCTTCATTTTTTATCAAACTAATTGTTTACTATTTTCTTTTAATATCAATTCAACTGCCTCAGCAACAGATTCAACGATGTAATTCGCTTCCTTTTTCACATCATCATGTGCTGTCGACATTGCAAAGCTAAATGGAGTTAATCGGAACATAGGGATATCATTAAAAGAGTCTCCTATGCACGCAACTTCTTCCGATTTTATTGCTAAATCGTCAAGGAGTTTTTTGACAGCATTACCTTTACTGATTTTCTTTGGCATGATATCTAATACGTGTTTTTCAGAAATGTATAGATCAATCTCATTTTTATATGCATTTGAAAGCTTTCCGTGAATATCGATAATATCATTTTCAAAGCCAATCAACGTAATCTTTGATGGTTTGACCTCGTTAAATTTCGTGCTGATTTCTGGATCTATGATGATTGGATGGAACATTCTTTTTTGAATATCTTCCACATATTCATTGTTTTCATGTGTGTAATTGGTGTCATAGTTGCAAACAATCGTTACGAATTTTGGGTCTAATACGTTTTTATATATAAGTTCTGCTACTTCGGTTGTAAAGGTCCGAGAAAAAATAGACTTTTCATCAATGGTCGATGCAAAAGCTCCATTCTGGCTAATTCGATGAAAATTTTGGCCGATTGATTTTAATACCTCTTTAATTTCACTATCCATTCTACCCGTTGCAATACTGATTTGAAGTCCTTCCTGTAAAGCATGTTTTAAGGCTTTCGCATCATCGTGTTTAACTGTATTATCTTCCTGTAATAGTGTTCCATCTAAATCACTAATAATCATCTTGATCAATGAATACACCTCCAATTTTAGTATATATGTATAATACATTATTTGACTATTATACATGATTATCGTTAAGGACAGTTATCATTAACATTTTGATGTTGTAAATAATAATACATTTAAATAATAAAATTTGTAAATGAAAAAGATTCTCAATTTTCATATCGTTCGGATTTTAGGGCTATTTGTTGAAAAATGTCTAATCTCTATGCTATAATTTGATTTGTTAGCGATTAGATTGTAAAGTCAAGAGCTTCATAGATAATTTATTTGTTCAATTTACATATATTTCGCATTTACGTGTTACTGATTTGATCAGGCATGAGTAAAGAAAAAGTAAAAGCTATGAGGAAAGGTATAGTATCCTCTCCGTAGTGTTTTATTCTCTTTCTCGTGCCTTTTATTTTTGCGATTTAGGTATGTGCATGTAACTCTTCTTTACATATCTATCTAAAACGAACAAATACTACATGTAATCATTTTCATTAAAATAATTGAAAAGGGGAAATAAACATGGCAGAAAAAACATTTAAAGTTACAAGTGAGTCAGGAATTCATGCGCGTCCAGCGACTGTATTAGTTCAGGCTGCTAGCAAATTTAATTCAGATATTCAACTAGAATATAACGGGAAATCTGTTAACCTTAAATCAATCATGGGTGTTATGTCGCTTGGAATTGGAGAAGGTGCTGAAGTGAAAATCGTGGCTCAAGGCTCTGACGAAACAGAAGCGATCGCAAATCTATCAGAAATTATGGCTAATGAAGGACTTGGTGAATAATGTCTAATATAATAAAAGGTATTGCTGCTTCTGCGGGTATTGCAATTGCAAAAAGCTATCGCTTAGAGCATCCTGATTTAACGGTTGAAAAACAAACAATCAGTGATAAGGATGCAGAAATAAATCGCTTTGAGGATGCAATTAATCAGTCAAAAGATGAATTAGAAGCCATTAAAGATCGAGCAAATGAAGAACTTGGGGAAGACAAAGCAGCAATCTTTTCCGCTCATCTTCTTGTCCTAAGTGATCCAGAGCTTCTTAATCCGATTAAAGAAAAAATCAGTTCAGAAGGTGTAAATGCTGAGTTTGCGTTGCAGGAAGTTGCGAACATGTTCATTACAATGTTTGAAGGAATGGATAATGAATATATGGCAGAACGTGCTGCCGATATTCGGGACGTTACAAAGCGTGTCCTTTCTCATTTACTTGGAGTTACGATTTCAAATCCAAGTATGATTTCCGAAGAAGTCATCATTATCGCGGAAGACTTAACTCCTTCAGACACAGCTCAGTTAAATCGTAAATATGTAAAAGGCTTCACCACTGATATCGGTGGCCGTACCTCGCACTCGGCAATCATGGCAAGATCGATGGAAATTCCGGCTGTTGTTGGTACAAAGGCTGTTACCTCAAATATTCAAAATGGGGTGATGGTAATTGTTGACGGACTGGATGGCGATGTCATTGTTGATCCTTCTGAAGAGGTGTTAGCACAGTACCGTCAGAAGAAAGAACAATATGAAGCCCAAAAAGCTGAGTGGGCTAAATTGAAAAATGAAAAAACCGTGACAAGTGACGGAGAGCATGTTGAGCTTGCTGCAAATATCGGAACTCCAGAAGATGTGAAGGGTGTTCTTGAAAATGGCGGAGAAGCAATCGGACTATACCGAACAGAATTCTTATACATGGGTCGCGACCAGCTTCCTACAGAAGATGAACAGTTTGAGGCCTATAAGACTGTACTTGAAAAAATGGAAGGCAAGCCAGTTGTCGTTCGTACACTAGACATTGGAGGAGATAAAGAGCTTCCATATTTAAACCTACCGAAGGAACTAAATCCGTTCCTTGGCTTTAGAGCAATCCGTCTTTGCTTAGAGGAACAGGATATTTTCCGTACGCAACTTCGTGCTTTACTTCGTGCAAGCACATTTGGAAACTTAAAGATTATGTTCCCGATGATTGCTACACTTGATGAGTTTAGACAAGCAAAAGCGATTTTACTAGAAGAAAAAGAACAGCTTGTTGCAAATGGTACTGCTGTTTCTGATTCCATTGAAATTGGAATCATGGTGGAAATCCCATCAACTGCTGTATTAGCGGACCAGTTTGCAAAAGAAGTCGACTTCTTTAGTATTGGAACAAATGATTTAATTCAATATACAATGGCTGCAGACCGTATGAATGAGCGCGTGTCTTATCTATACCAGCCATATTCACCTTCCATTCTTCGCCTTGTTTCAATGGTTATTGATGCAGCACATAAAGAAGGCAAGTGGGCAGGAATGTGTGGAGAAATGGCCGGTGACACGATTGCGATTCCAATTCTTCTTGGACTTGGACTTGACGAATTCAGTATGAGTGCGACGTCTATTTTACCGGCACGTACTCAAATTAAAAAGCTTTCTAAATCAGAGATCGCTAGCAATAAAGAAAAGATTCTATCGATGAGCACAACTGAAGAAGTTGTAGAGTTTGTAAAAGCTAACTACATGAACTAATAGAAAAACGAGTCCGACTTTAAAAGTTAGACTCGTTTTTTGAATGGATTTTTCCATTCCATTAATAATCCATAATTACAGGATTCTTCATCCTCAAGATAATTTTCAATCAACTGGACAGGTGTACGGCCACAGCGGAGGAGAAAGGTAATCACCGGGTCCTTCAGTTCACCCGCGATGACTTTTTCAATATAGAGTTGAGCACTCATATCTGCCGCGAACTTTGAGTAACCGGATATTCGTCCTCCACCTAATAATCGCTCTAAATTTAAATGTACGACAACCTCATACATTGATTGCATCAACCATTTTCCTAGCCCATATTTTCTAAATGAAGGGCTGATGCAAATATCCACAATATATAATGTGTTTCCGTTTGGAGTATGATTTCGGATATATCCGTTATCTGTGATTTCCTCCCAGGTATGCTCCGGATGACTCGGGTCAAAATGAACAATTAATCCAGTCATGGACCCACAAACTTTTCCATCTATTTCAACACAAAGGGCACCTTCAGGAAAAACGCTCACATGATTATGTAATTGTTCCTTATTCCACCATAATTCAGAAGGGAATGGTGGGGGAAAGCTTTCTCTTTGAACTTGGATTAATGCATCAAAATCAGTTTCATCATAATTTCGAATCACGCACTTTTTAGGTTTATGCTCATTAAACACAAAGATTTCTTTTCGAAACAAGCTACTCACCTCTCATCCACATTTTACGTTAGATTTAAGAGGTTGAAAAGAGAAACTATTCGCATTGTTGGTCATTTTCAAAAAACGCATCAACGACCTCTTCAAGTAATGATGGATTGGGCTGCTCTCCCTTAAAAGAAAAAGGTAATTCTTTAATAAATTCACCATCACGATAGACATGGATTGCTCCATTTTGATTAATTACACTATACTCTGTTTCAAACCGAAAGCCTTCGCGGTCAATTGCCCCCATAAAATTTCTCTCCTTCCTTCGTTCAATTCGTTCTTATTATTCCTTTTTGTTATGAAAAATGTACATACTTTTCTTTAAATACGCCAATTTAATGGTAAGGAGGTATGAACCATGCCAGATAATGATCACGATTATCATGATAGAGACCCTCATTTTGATGGAAGATATGAAGGGATAATAAATGCCGATATGGCAGGAGATAAAATAGGGATTAGGTCGGATGTGAACCCTGAATATATGGACCAATCGAAAAATCCTTATCATATCAAGCCTAAAGTGGATAAGGAAATGAAGAGGTTTCAGGATATGTTTGATGGAGAATAACGTGAAAAAGCCAACAACTGTTAAGTTGCTGGCTTTTCGTTGTTTACATGGTTATTGTGTCTAGCACAAGCACCTAGCCCCTCGAGGGCTCAAGCCGTCCCGTCTAGCCGGTTCGTCTTGTGCTTGTCGGACTTGCACAGGACAAGAAAGGCTACGGGAGCATATTCATCGCACGAAGAAAATGCATAGCATTTTCGAGGAAGTGCTGACGCCTACGCTTGCCACAGGACGTGGCAGCTTTTAGTAAGCGTTCAACTTCGAGGTACTTGTGCATTTGTTTTTTAGAACCAAGCAGCGCCCACGATGATTAGAAGGATAAATAATACAACAATCAACGCAAAGCCTCCGCGATACCCGAAGCCACCGTAACCGTAGCCTCCGTAACCAAAACCTCCACCGCATCCACAGTAACCCATCATACATCTCCCTTTCTTTTTTATATTTTATCTTTAAACTTACTTAAAGAATTAGTAACCTACATATGCAGAACCAACAATGATCAATAGAATGAACAATACAACAATTAAAGCAAAGCCTGCTCCGTATCCTCCGCCTTTTCCTCCACTCATCTAGAACACCTCCATATCTATTTGTTATATCCTATGGAATGTGCACAGATTTCGTAAGGTACAAATCCCCAATTTTCCTAGATTTTTTTCAGAGTCTTCACAGATTTTAAAATATGGTATGATAAAAATAAAAAACGAGGGAGAAAAAGAAATGATACATACAAACGTTTTAAATGAAAACACAGTAGTAGGCTTTATTGGAACAGGAGTCATGGGGAAAAGTATGGCAGGCCATATTCTTTCAAAAGGGTATAAGGTACTTGTTTATACACGTACACAGGAAAAAGCCGCAGACCTTGTTGCACAAGGTGCAATTTGGAAAAATTCTGCAAGAGCAGTGGCTGACGAAGCGAATGTCATCATCACGATGGTTGGATATCCACATGATGTAGAAGATATCTACCTAAGTGACAATGGGCTTTTGGCAAATGCAAAAGAAGGAACTTATTTTATAGATATGACAACCTCTACACCGTCTTTAGCGATTAAAATTTATCAATCAGCCAAACAACAGGGTATGTATTCAATAGATGCACCTGTTTCTGGTGGAGATGTTGGTGCAAAAGAAGCAAGATTAGCCATTATGGTTGGTGGCGATCACGAGGTATTTGAAGCCTGCAAGCCACTTCTTGAGCTCATGGGACAAAACATCGTATACCAAGGTCCGGCTGGTTCCGGCCAACATACTAAAATGTGCAATCAAATTGCAATTGCATCCAATATGATTGGTGTTGCCGAAGCAATGGTTTATGCGAAAAAAGCTGGCCTTAATCCTGAAACAGTCTTAAAAAGCATTTCAACAGGTGCGGCAGGAAGCTGGTCGTTAAGCAATCTTGCTCCACGAATGATTGCTGGTAATTTTGAACCTGGTTTCTTCATTAAACACTTTATTAAAGATATGGGAATCGCACTAGAAGAAGCAAAAGCAATGGGAATGGAAACACCAGGTCTTGAACTTGCAAAAAACATGTACGACGAACTAGCTGAAAAAGGCGAAGAAAACAGCGGTACTCAAGCGATTTATAAGCTTTTGGATTAACCACGCGGCATATTAAGTATAGAAATCCCCTTGGAGAAGAAAATAATGATGATAATCTCTAAGGGGGTGCACGCAGGATATGGCAAAACGTAATACAAAGAATGATCCGGAGCAAAAAAACAAAAAAGGCTTTGATTCGGCTGTAACGGATACTGAATTTGGCAAAGAGTTTGGAAGTGCTGCAGCTAACAAAGCACATAAGAAAAAAGCCAAAAAAGAAAAAGCCTCTAAAAACGATGGTAAATACGAAGGCGGACTTTAATTAACCAAACTTACTAAATTCGACAAGCGCAAGTACTTGTCGAATTTTTTGCACTCACCTTGTACCTAAAAAACGGTAAAATCCTAGTCATTCCATGGTCTGGATTTTTATTTTATGACAAGCGCATAAAAATAGTGGGAATTTTGCCGAATTTTCTTTATAATAACAATAAAACAGGTCTTTCTGCCTATGGATATGAATTAGCCCCTAAATTAATGTAATAGTATAGTAAAAAAATGGTTTTTAAAAAATACATCGAAATTCATATACAAGATTGGCCATTACTATCAAAACAAGCGATTAGTGGGAGGGGGGCAATATATGAAGACAGGAAATCAACAAAGTGCTACCGAACAAGCAGCAGCCGAAGCATCAACTGTTAATCTCGTATTAACGGTGACAAAAAATGGTCAAATTCTTTATATTTCTAGTAACTGTAAAGACATTTTAGGCTACGCCAAAGACATGCTGATTGGAACTTCGATAAAAAATATCATACATAAAGATGACCGTTTCATGCTGGAAAGTTATTTTTTTAATAAACAACAACAAGCTGCATGCGCACTAAGACTGTTGAAAACAAATCATGATATCATCTGGTTTGAAACAATTGTTGAGCCTATCTATTACCCTAAGTCTTGCGAATATGAAGAAATACTATTAAAAATGAACCTGTTAGTGGAGCCCGCAAATAACCGCATGTCTGAGGAGAACAGTCCTAATTCTATATTGTCGTCGCTTATTCCGGATGAGTCCCTCTCATATACTAGGTTAGTAGATGCTCCGATTTTAATAGATGAAGCTCCATTTCCGATTGTCATTGCAAAGTTAGGTCAAATTGTTTATTTGAACAGGGAAGCAGCTTCCTTATTAGAAATACAACATCCGCATGAGGTAATCGGAACCGCTATTTATTCTTTTATAGACGAAGAATTCCACGAGGTAGTAGCTAAGCGAATCGAGCAACTCCAGAGTGGATTTCGTTTAGGCATTATCGAACAAAAATGGAAAAAACAAACCAACGAAAAAATCTATGTTGAAGTGAAGGAAGTCCCAATTTATATCCATGATGAGATATATGAGTATATTGTCTTGCATGATATTTCATCGCGTAAGTCATTCCACGATATCATCCATAGAAGTCGTGAGCGCTATCAACGAATTATCCAAAATTCAATTGATACCATCGCTGTCATTTATCAAAATAATTGGGTGTTTATCAATGACTCTGGGGTAAAAATGTTTGGGGCTAACAGCTATACAGAGATGTTAGGGAAAAATATATATACCTTTCTTCATCAAGAAAATCATGATCAAGTCAGAGACTTTATCGAAATTGTAAATTCCGAAAAGAAAGAAGTAAATTTCAGTAAACAATCGTGGTATACCTTCCAAGGAAATCAAATTTTTACAGAATTAATCGGAATACCGACAACCTATTTCGGAGAAGCGGCGGTTCAAGTCATTATTCGGGATATATCTGACCGAATAAAAGCAGAGGAATTAATGATTAAATCTGAAAAACTATCCATCGCGGGACAGCTTGCAGCAGGTATTGCTCATGAAATTAGAAACCCATTAACTGCTATCAAAGGGTTTTTACAATTGTTTAATGATGAATTCCAAGGGAAACAGAATTATTTTGACATTATTTTTTCTGAATTAAATCGAATTGAATTAATTTTAAGCGAGCTTTTGTTACTGGCAAAGCCTTCGGAAATTAAATTTAAAAATAAGGATATCCGGACCATTTTGCGAGATGTTGTGACATTACTTGAAACACAGGCAATCCTCCGAAATATTCAAATCAATATTGAATTTATGAATGAAGATTCGATAATTACCTGTGATGAAAATCAGATTAAGCAAGTTTTCATCAATCTTATCAAAAATTCTATAGATGCGATGGAAAATGGCGGTACGATTATCATTCGCACGATCGTTAGGAACGACTTTATTTATATTTTATTTATTGATGATGGTTGTGGAATTCCAAAATCCATCCTTGACCGAATCGGGGAGCCGTTTTATACAACGAAGGAAAAGGGAACGGGCCTTGGGCTAATGGTCAGCTATAATATTATCGAAAACCATAATGGAGAAATTAAGGTGGATAGCATGGAAAATGAAGGTACAACCTTCGAAATCAAGCTCCCACGCTTTAACGAGACGATGTAGCACATAGAGGCTACATCGTTTTTTATTTTTTCAACCTAGTTTGTATGTCCAGCTTCAGGCGCCATCGGC
>NZ_JBALOP010000002.1:39356-58303 GCF_036962685.1 Bacillus sp. JJ1566
TTGTCGCCGATAGACGGGCGCCTTGCGCATTTCAATTAAAAAGGCTAGCGCATCTCGCACTAGCCAATTGAGGTTTCACTCTATTGTAAAAAATTATGTTGGGACAGTAACATATTATATTGTTTTGTAAGTTCCATAAATAATGCTTCATCACGATCCACTAATGATTGGTCAATTTGTTTTAGTAATTGTTCTTTCCTAAAGGAGGCCTGTGATTGGATGAGAACCATTTCTGCTACCTTCTCATACATCTCTTCATCAGGCGTTAGAGGCATAACAACTACTTCATTTTTTTGCTCTTTGTTAAAATGGTCCATTACGTAATCACTCCTTTTTATTTTTCGCTTATTTGTAAATAAAACTTGCGTTTACCTATAAGCGCCACTATAACCATGCTATTTTAGGAAAATAATGCATCGTCTAGTTGTCTTTCTATTATGAAGGGAAAGCAGCGAAAAGTAAAGTGTTTTTTTAGAAAATTTAGATATGTCAGAACTTAGTTGAATTGGAAAACGTTGAGATAAGAGCAGGAGAATATGAAAAAATGGGTTACTTTCCTATATCACATCATAGTATGATATGAGGACTTTTTAACTTTCCTTAGCAGGAGTCGAACCCTGCTAAGGAAAATTAAAAGCCTCCGGCGGATGCCTCAGATTTTCAAAGGAAACTTTCGAGCAGTAAGATCAAAGACTAATAACGCCACATCCTGTGGCAACGTCTTTATGACCCACTTCCTGTGGGCCTAAAATCTGGGCGCAAATACGCCAAGGCGCATTTGATAAAAAAGGGAGGTACCTGCTATGAATCAACCATATGGTGGTTATCAAGTGAATCCATATAATCGAGCAGTTCCACAATATTATTACCCATATTATCCCATTAATCGCTACCAACAAGCTTATTATATAAATCCCTACTCACCAGAAAACCAAATCAGACAAACAGAGGAATTTCAAAATGTGTGGAAAGAGGTACGGAAAAATCTAAAACCACATTATGATGAACTAGCAGAATATAATGTCAACCGGAGAATATCGCAATACATTGCAATGCAAGTTGTCATGTTTACACTTATGACGCAAAATCAATTTTCAGGTTCCCTAGACCAAAAGGTTAATCAGACCTATCATGCTTTTAGAAATCAAGCCAATTGGGTTTTTGTCGTCCTGTCCCCTTATCGGATTCCGGATCGGGTTCTTGAAAGAATATTAAAGGCGATCATTCGACTTACCTATGAAAATATTGGCTACTCGTCAGAAAAAAATTGGAGTGATTGGGAGGACCTTGAGGGTTATTTAACATCAGGGCCTTCTGCTATGGCGACTAGAAGAGACCAATTAGATGTCTATGTGCGCGGAAGAAATCGGGTCCTCTACCACCGGATGTGGAATGGATCCAGATGGACAGATTGGGAGAGTCTCGGAGGTTCTCTAACATCATCACCTGCCGCGGTTTCGTGGGGTACAGGTAGAGTAGATGTTTTTGCTCGCGGTGACAAAAATCAATTGATTCATAAATACTGGGACGGCTCTTCATGGAGTGATTGGGAGGATTTAGGCGGAGTGCTCTCGTCATCACCTGCAGTTGCATCATGGGGAGAGAATCGTCTAGATGTATTTGGAAGAGGTACGGATCGCCATCTTTATCATAAGTATTGGGATGGAGAAGGATGGAGTGATTGGGAGGATTTAGGAGGTATTCTGACGTCAGCACCTGGGGCAGTTTCATGGGGGCCGAATCGAATTGATGTCTTTGTTCGTGGTGAAAATCGAGCTCTTTATCATAAGTACTGGGATGGATCGAATTGGAGCAACTGGGAGGATCTTGGCGGTCAATTAACCTCAAGTCCAGCTGCATCCTCAAGAGAATCCAATCATTTAGATGTTTTTGTCAAAGGCGCGGATAATCATCTTTATTTAAAAAATTGGGACGGAAGCAGTTGGAGTGATTGGGAGGATCTTGGTGGAACACTAACCTCAGAACCATCCTCAGCCTCGTGGAGTCGCAACCGAGTTGATGTCTTTGCAAGAGGAGAAAACAATCAATTAATCCATAAATGGAAATCATAAATCGACGTTCACTCAAGGAGTTGTGAATATGCCAAGATATGTATGGGGAGTGGATTCGGCAGCAACCGCCGATGAAGAATTATATTCATGTGTGAAAAGCAAATTTGGAAACCCGAAGTTTTGGGGTAGATATTTAAGTGAAGTACCGAATGTTTCACATGGCTTAACAAGAGAAGAGATTTCCTTTTTACGAAATCGAGGAATTAAGATTTTACCGATTTATAATGTTTTTTCCGATGCGACTAGTTATGAAAAAGGGCAGCTTGCTGCGCGAAATGCCGTGTTTAATGCAAGACGTCTTGGTATTCCAAATAATGTAGCCTTGTTTGCAAATATCGAACGCTTTTTTGCTGTTGATGAAGCTTGGATTCGTGGGTGGGTTGAATCCATTCACCCAACTGGCTTTCGTCCGGGGCTTTACCATGATCCAGTAGAAGGCGATTTTTCGAATGCGTATTGTGAGGCTGTTCGAAAAAATAATCAGATTGCCGTACAAACCATATTATGGAGTGCTGAACCAGAACCCGGAGTAACGAGGGAAAGAAATGCGCCAGCCTTTCGCCCGCAATCACCAAAATGTAAAGCAAATGTGTGGGTATGGCAATACGGAAGAGATTCAAAAGACTGTCCAATTGATACAAATTTAGCGGACCAACGCACTTTAAATTATCTCTATTAAAAAAACCAGGTACATACACCTGGTTTTTTCATATTCAATGTCTAGCTCCGGTCGCCGATAGGCGGGAGCCCTCCGCATTTTTAATTAACGATAACTTTCTCCTAATTTTTTGAAAACGGGTTTTTGGTAGGTTCGTTTGTTTGGACGATGGGTATTCTCCGTTTTTTCTTCGATTCCAACGTATTGTTGTAGAAGGCTTTTAGATAGAGAAAGTGATAGATAGGTTTTTGGATTGCGATATGTCTGATTCAAATTTCCAAGATGTGGTAGGCGAGAGAAGTCTTCTTTTGTAGGAGGCATGTGAAAATAATAATCTCCGGCTGAAATTAAGACATCGGATTGCTGTTGACTATTTTTTGGATTTCTGGAAAAATGAAGTCCTTCTTTTTTGGCTTTTCCTTCTGAAATAAGCTTTTCTAAAGCCTTGCGCTTAAGTAAATATAAGAACTTAGGGTTTGTCGCCGTTTTAGCATGTCGGTTCACAACAAAGATGGCACGGGCTAGGTTGTCCACATTTGGTTCTAGCGGGGCTTGATTTACCTGTTTTTTCATACTTTCTCTCCTTTCTATCTTTTATTATACTGGTAGTAGTGAATTTTGACAAATTCATCAGTGTCTATCCGATTGATAGAATTATTGAAAAGAATTCTTTAAAAAATAAAGGAATTTGTCGATAGATGGAGAAGAAATAGATATTACTTGAATTAGGGAATGGTATCATGGACAGAACGAACAATGTTATTCTAAAGGATGATCAATTTAGCCTTTTTGATGATAAAATCGAAGGGATCATCTTTGAAATTATCCTTAAACATATTAAGGATTTAATATATGTTATGAAAGTTGAAGAGAACGGCAGCTTCTCCTATGTTTTCTTAAATGAAGAAGCAAAGGGACACGCGAAATTGACTGGTAATAGTCTTGGAAAAACACTTCATGAAGTATTGCCTTATGAAACAGCAGCCCATTTGCATGATCAATACCAATCTGTATTGGAGAAAAAAGAACCAATCTCTTTTCAGGATGTTGTTATTTTAGCTAACCAGAGAGTTGTTCACGGGGAATCTATTTTAACTCCGATATTTGATGATAAAGGTGATATAACTTTTATCGTAAGTGTTACCCGTGATATCTCTGCTAGAGTTGCTGATAAAGAAATGATTACCTACATGGCTTATCATGATCATCTTACAGGACTGCCAAATCGCAGTTCGTTAAAAAAGGACTTAGACAACGCTGTAGAAGAAGCGAAAATGAATAACCAAAATCTATCATTAATGTTTATAGATCTTGATCGTTTTAAATTTTTCAATGATTCAATGGGGCATGTTGCTGGGGATCACCTTTTAAAAGAAGTTGGAAAAAGGTTAGCTACAATAAGTCATAAGAGCTACAAAGTGTTCCGCCAAGGTGGGGACGAATTCATTGTTATTCTCCCAAACACATCAGGGGAACTATCTGAGCAATTCGCGCAACATGTGAACCTAGCTTTTGAAAAGCCTTTCCTCTTAGAGCAAAAAGAGTTTTTTATTTCAGCTAGCATCGGAATTAGTATTTTTCCTACAGATGGACAAGATGGAGATACATTAATAAAAAATGCGGATACGGCCCTGTATCGTGCTAAGGAATTAGGTAGATCGCTTTATCAATTTTATAGTACGGATTTACAAAAACGGACTTCACACTTGATGCAATTGGAGACAGGGCTTAGAAAAGCAATTGAGAAAAATGAACTTGAAATCTACTACCAACCACAGCTGGATCTTAGTACAGATAAAGTAACAAGCTTTGAGGCACTATTAAGATGGAAACATCCGGATCTTGGTTCTGTGTCTCCAGCTGAATTTATTCCGATTGCAGAGGATACCGGCCTTATTTTATCAATCGGGGAATGGATCATTCAGACGGTATGCCAAAAACTAAAGCAATGGAAAGAGAACGGGTATGGATCTATTTCAATTTCCATCAATCTGTCGCCAAAACAATTTCAGCAGCCTGAGTTAGTGAAAATTATTGAGCAAAATATTGAACAGAATCAAATATATCCAGGAAGTCTTGAATTTGAGCTAACAGAAGGGGCTATGCAGGATCCGAAGAGAACATTAAAAACTCTCGCAAAATTAAAGGAAATTGGGGTTCGTATTTCCGTAGATGACTTTGGAACGGGTTATTCCTCCTTAAGCTATATTAAAAAACTTCCAATTGATACACTAAAAATTGACCAGTCCTTTGTTAAGGATGTGCTCCGTGATGACAAGGATGCTGCGATTACAACAACGATTATTCACTTAGCGCAAAGCCTCGGTCTTTCTGTAATTGCAGAGGGAGTAGAAGAGGAACAACAGGTAGAATTTTTCAAAATCATGGGTTGTCATAAGTTACAAGGCTATTTCTTTAGTAAACCCATCCCGGAAAATGAAATGATTGAACATTATCTAAAAAATAAGTAGTTGATAAAGAGAGGATGTCTAAAAAGTCCCTAAAATAGTAAAGCAGCGAGAGAAAAACATACAGTTTTTCTCTCGCTGCTTTTTTGTCATACTATTCCCATTGAAGCAGCAGGGCGGATCCTAGCTACTTTCAGTAGATTGTGTGCCAATGCTACTATCCCGAACTCGACATGGACTTTGTCGAGACCCCGCAGGAGCTTGCGACGAGGAGGCTCTCGGACCGCCCGCGGAAAGCGAGTACCTGCAGCGGAAATCAACGCTACGTTCTAATCGGAACATTAAAAAAATAAGGAGGGGCAGCCCTCAAAAGTCATTTTTCAATGACTTTTCGGACAGTCCCTTTGGCTAGGTAGAAACTAATGTAAAAACAGAGATTTCAGGTTTTGCTAAAAATCGTAATGGAAGTCTTGTTGTGCCAAGCCCACGATTGACATATAGGAACATTTCACTAGGACCAATTAGATGATCTCCCTCATAGTAAATGCTGCCGAGCGGTGGGGTAATCAGTGGGCCTACAAATGGAAGTTGAATTTGTCCTCCGTGACTATGACCTGATAATTGCATATGGGCTCCTACATCTTCTGCACGTTCGGCAATATCTGGTTCATGCGCAAGCAGAATAGTAAAACTAGAGGAATCGACGTCTTTAAATGCTTGTTCAAAATTAGGGCGGCCAAGCATGACATCATCAAGCCCGACAATCGTGATTTTTGAATCCTCTACGTAAATTTCTTCTGAGGCATTCATTAGAAGGGTAAAACCAGTTTGATCCATCAGCTTTTTATATATTTCAGATCCATAGCCTCCATGGTCATGGTTCCCGTAAATTGCGAATTTTCCAAGTGGTGCTTCTAAACGTTCAAGAATCGGAATAAGGTGGTTGGTAGCAGCGTATTTATTCGGCTCGTCCATTAAATCACCTGTAAAAAACAGAAGGTCAGGATTGAGACCATTTATTTTATCAACAATTTTCTGTAATTGCTCCAAACTAAAATGATGTCCTACATGAGTATCACTAAATTGGACAATCTTTACATTGTGAAATGGTTTCGGAATAGTTTGATGCCAAATTTCGTGCCTCGAAACTTCCAACTGTTTCGGTTCAAAATAGCGCGCATACCAATATCCGAAAGAAGACGCGATTATTGCTGTTGAAGTAGTAGCAAAAGCTCTTTTAAGAAATTTTCTTCTTGTATATTTTTTAGCCATCCTAACCCCCAACCTATCTATAAATCTTCGAAGTCATGAGACTAGTGTAGCATATTCATATTCGAATGATTTTTAAATATGTATTACAATATTAAAATAAAATAATAGAAAGAGAATATTTGTTGCCAAAATTCTTTCTTTTTTTCACGATATTTTTGAATTAATTGTTTGTATATCGATTTTCGTGTCAAAATCTGCATATATTTAACGAACGATTCATACCCATAAGAATCTGAGAACTTGTTAAAATGATGGTACTTGTACAATCCTAGGTCTAGCAAGGGAAGGATGATATTTTGAGCAAGCGAATCGTACTACTACTCGTTGTCATTTGTTTAATCGGACTTGTTTCTGTGCCAACGGCTACAGCATCATCTAATCAACCATTAACAAAGGAGCAAGTGTTTACACAACTAAAAGAAGCATTTCAGGCACAATCATCACTAACATTAGAATTTCGTACCTATGATGAGGTTCAGAAAACCCTAGCCCCTTACTTTCAAGAGGACTATATAGCCAACTTTTTAGAGGAGAATTTGATGAAGGAAGAAGAGGGGTATATTGTATATGGATCTGATTTTGCCCTCTACTTTGTTCCGTTTTATTCCTATACAGACGAAACAAAGATTTTATTTGATCAGGAAGTAAATAAAATCTTTGTCTATGAATTATTTAAATCTCCCGAATCAGGACCTGTTTCTTATCAAGATCATTATGAAGTCATCACGCTAGAAAAAATAAGCTCAAATTGGCTGATTACTGATTTAACCATGGAAGATGAGGCACCTTCTGTAAAGAAAGTTGCCCAAGAACAGACGACTAAAGGGGATACAGAGTTTTTAACATGGAATCCGTTTAAAACGACGATTTATTCCTTGCTTGAAATGGATAATCGCACGCCAATAGAGGCAGGCTGTTTTCATAAAATCTTTTGACAGTAAAATAGAAATCCCATTGGGATTTCTATTTTGTTTTAAGCATCCAATCAACAATTCCCATCGCGCAAATATCAAGGTCAAGTCCAATAATTTCGTAAACCTGATGATTCCTTGGAACATCCCGTTCATCGAGGTATGCGCTAACCTCCTTTAAAATTAGTTCCCTGATCATATCTTTATGCTCACTTGGACTTGCTGACGGTTTTTTTGCAAATGATTGTTTTCCTGCAGCCACAAAGATGGGTAACCAAAAAGAGAGTTGTTTATATACCTCATTCACACTTGTTGTCATCCCATAATGACCAAAATAAATAGTTGAAACTTGTAACGCTTTTATTTTTTCAGCAGATTCTAACATCGCATCAGGTCGGAATTGATTGGGAGAGGTCGAAGGTAAAAAAAGATCAATTTGATCTTTTACAAGCTCATGATAATAAATGCCGATTGTGTCACCAGTAAAAATACCGTTACTGACAGGATCATAAATACTGAAGTGATGATTAGCATGTCCTGGTGAATCATAAAAAACAAGTGTACAATTTGGCCCAATCCTAAGCTCTGCCTGATCTTCTTTCACAATTAGTTTTTCCTCAGGAATTGGTAAAATCGGAGCAAATAAAGAATCAAAGGCTTCACCATAGACTGCTTTTGCACCTGCAATTAATCGGCTTGGGTCTACTAAATGCCTGGCACCTTTTGGATGAACAACCACCTTTGCATGGGGACAATGCTCGAGAAGGAGTCCAGCACCTCCTGCGTGGTCTAAATGAATATGGGTTACAATGATATACTCGACATCATTTGGATTAATTTCAAGCTCTTTTAATCCTTCTAAGATGTATGGAATGGACGGACTAGCACTTGTTTCGATTATCGTAATTTTTTCTTCTTTAATTATATAAGAACCAGTTCGAGCTTTCCTGCCTAAATCATGTGCATCAATTAAAAATATTCGCTCATTTAGTTGTGTAAGATTTGCCATGTTCTCCTCCCAATTTTTTATTGTTTCGTAGCTAATTTTATTGTATTGTTACATAGTAGTTATGTAAAGGTATTGAAAACAATATTCTGATAATAGTACTCCGTTCGAAAAATGTGGATAGAAGAATGGATATTGCTCAATCCTAAAAGAAGGTCATGTACATGAAAGGAGAGGCACTTATGTCACAGTTACAAGGAATCATATCTCGCCTTATAAGCCTTCAGGAAAATGCAAATGGTGGGGAGCCCCCTCAACGTTTTTTTGAAGTAAATGGTGAAAGAAAGTGCAGTGTTAAATATTTTAACAAAACAAGTACTTTTGAACTTGAAGTATACCAGCAAGGGGAAAAACCAAAAACATATCAATTCGATAATATTGACATGATCGCAATTGAAATATTTGATTTAATTAACTAAACTATTTTTGTTAAGGTTCGGCTACTTGCCGGGCCTTTTTCTTCTTAATAAATCCTTCCAAATAAACACCGCTAAATAATACAAGTTATCCACATAAAATTATGGTAAGATAAAAGAGGAGTATTTAAAATAACAAACTGGTAATATATGAAAAATAATTACGATGTGAGGTTGTGAGGCATACGTGTTTGGTCTTCAGAGTGAAAATTTATTTGAAACAACAATTAAAGACATGCTTATTCCTGCAGATAAAGTTGCCCATGTTCAAATCGGAAATAGCTTAGAGCATGCACTTTTAGTTCTTACGAAAACTGGTTATACTGCTGTTCCAGTATTAGACCCAAAGTATAAGCTGCACGGATTAATCAGTTCAACCCATATCCTAGACTCAATCCTCGGATTAGAACGAATTGAATTTGAACGTCTAGAAAAGATGAAGGTTGAAGAAGTAATGAACAGGGAAATTCCACGGTTGAACTTTAATGACAATGTTTTAAAAGGCCTTCAGTTAGTCATTGATAACCCATTTGTTTGTGTGGAAAATGATGAATTAGTATTTGAGGGGATATTTACCCGTCGCGCAATCTTAAAACAATTGAATAAACAACTTAAAATTAAATAAAAAATCAAATCCTCCATGTACAAATGGAGGTTTTTTCTGCTAATAATGAAACTAGGCAGCATATCAATTATACTAAAAGTAAAACTAACCTCGAGGTCAGGGAGGAACGAGTGTGCAATTTTCTGAATTTCAACTATTAGTTGTTCTTGCATCTGAATTAAATATGCGAAAAGCTTCAGAACGCTTATTTGTGACGCAACCAGCATTATCTCAACGGCTACAAACGATTGAAAAAGCGTGGAATACAAAAATTTTTATCCGCTCCCAAAAAGGGCTAACACCAACACCGGCGGGAGAAAAAATTATAGATTTCGCTAAAGAAATTGTAGAAAAAGAGGAGAAAATAAGGGAGCAGCTTCAGGGGCTGAATCAGGAAGTCCATGGCACCCTTAAAATTGCGTGTGCATCCATTATTGGACAAAATTGGCTCCCGAAGGTTTTAAAGAAATATGTGAATAAGTACCCGCATGCAAAAATTTCATTAATAACTGGCTGGAGTAGTGAAATATTAAAAAATCTGTACGATGATACGGTACATATTGGAATCATTCGCGGTAAACCGGATTGGAAGGGAGTAAAACACCATTTATTAACGGATACGATGTATATGGTTGATAAAGAAATCCAAAAAATTGAACAGGTATGGGAAACCGATCGACCGTTTATTCAATTTAAAAGTGACTCTACCTATTATCAAGAAATTCAAGAATGGTGGCACCGTACCTTTCAGTCAACACCACGCCGAACAATTGTGGTTGATCAGATTGAAACGTGTAAACAAATGACCTTAAATGGAATTGGCTATGCGATTTTGCCATCAGTCACATTAAATGATGAAGAAACGAAAAATATCTATAAAATTCCGTTAATGAATGAAAACAATCAACCAATGAAACGTGATACATGGTTGGTTGGATATGATTATGCCTTTGAACTTAAGCAAGTTCAAGCTTTTGTCGAATTGATCAAGGAAAACTTGGATACTTTGTAATTTTTGTATTTCAATGAATTCTATCCTCAAATATGTAGAGAATAATCACAGTCTGATTGTGACAAATTACATATATGAGGAGGTGGATGATTAATGGCGAAAATTGGAGTTGAAGGCTCTCTAACAAATGTTCAGCAGGCTCTTCAAGAAAAAGGCTATGAAGTTGTTCAGCTAAAGCAGGAAAGTGATGCACAAAACTGTGACGCTTGCGTTGTTACAGGCTTAGATACGAATATGATGGGTATGGCTGATACTGTTATGAAAGGGCCTGTTATTGAAGCGAATGGACTATCTGCTGACGAGGTTTGTCAAGAACTGGAGAGTCGTTTAGGACAAGCGTAAATGGTGATAGATGAAAAACGAGACTAGGTACACCACCTAGTCTTTTTAATGAGACTTTTTACTTCATTTTATAAAGGTTGTTAAGATTATCTTAATTGCCAAAAATACGACAACATATCCCTTGAATCGACAGCGGTTCGTTTGTTAAACTAATTAATTTTGGTAACGGTTCCAAATTATCATGTTTAATCAAAGTGTAAACTGGTTATACAAGATATTGGTATGAACGTTATCAATCTACTTTTAAAAATAGTTGGAGGTCTTACATATGGCAGAACGTATGGTAGGTAAACAAGCTCCTCGTTTCGAAATGGACGCTGTTATGCCAAACAAAGAATTTGGTAAAGTTAGTCTTGAAGAAAACATGAAAAATGACAAGTGGACAGTATTGTTCTTCTATCCAATGGACTTCACTTTCGTATGTCCAACAGAAATCACTGCAATGTCAGATCGCTTTGAAGAGTTCGATGACTTAGATGCGGTTGTTATCGGTGCTTCAACTGATACAATCCACACACACTTAGCTTGGATTCATACTGACCGTAAAGATAACGGCTTAGGTGATCTTAATTATCCATTAGCTGCAGACACAAACCACGTTGTTTCCAAAGAATATGGTGTTCTGATCGAAGAAGAAGGTGTTGCGCTTCGTGGTTTATTCATCATCAGTCCTGAAGGTGAAATGATGTATTCTGTTGTTAACCATAACAACATCGGTCGTGACGTTGATGAAACTTTACGTGTTCTACAAGCACTTCAAACTGGTGGTCTTTGCCCAGCTAACTGGAGACCTGGTCAAGCAACACTTAACGTGTAACTTAACTCAGTAAAGGCTGACTAACATAAATGCACCTTTGATTAAACGAATACAAAAACAGGGGTCTAACATACTGTTAGGCCTTTTATTCCATAAGTTGGAGGATATATTTTATGAAATTACGTGAACAAATGCCTGAGCTTGAGGGCGAAAAGGCTTGGTTTAATGGAGAGGTTCGTAAGGACGATTTAGTTGGTGATAAACCTACACTCATTCATTTCTGGTCAATCAGCTGTGGTCTTTGTAAAGAAGCAATGCCACAGGTAAATGAATTCCGCGATCAATATAAAGACAAATTAAATGTTATCGCTGTTCACATGCCAAGATCTGAAAATGACCTTGATTTAGATGAAATTAAGCAAGTGGCTGAACAACACAACATCACTCAACCCATTTTTGTTGACAGCGAACTTAAACTAAACGATAAATTTGAAAATCAATATGTTCCTGCTTATTATGTGTTTGATAAAGAAGGGAAGCTCCGGCATTTTCAAGCTGGTGGAAGTGGAATGAAGATGCTAACAAAACGTGTTAACCGTGTGTTAGAAGAAACTGAAAAAGAATAAGATAGATAACAAGACCGAGTCAATTTTTGACTTGGTCTTGTTTTTTTATCATAGAAAAAATTTAACATTTTCAGAAAATGCACTAGTAATTTATTTCGAAAACCGATATATTATATGTTACGTAGTTTTAACATTATTTAGCAGAGAGCTAAATAATGTTAAAAGCCTCCGGCGGATGCCACAGATTTTCAAAGGAAAGTTTTCGAGCAGGCTCGAAAAAATCTGGGCGCAAATACGCCAAGGCGCATTTGAACAACATTTTTTTACGTTTTTTGGAGACATCAAGGGGGGAGTTTAATGGAAACCTTTAAGAAATTAAAGGGGTTTTATTGGCCGTATCGTAAGTATTTTTTCTGGTCATTATTTGCAATGATTTTCGTTACAGGTATTACAGTTATTTACCCAATTGTGCTACAGGTAACAATTGATGAGGTATTCCGAGCGGGTAATTATCAGCTGGTACCATATCTTGCACTAGGATTCATTGCCATCATGGTTATAAAGGGGTTAGCTACATATTTCAACCAATATCTTGGCGATTTATTTGGAATCACAACTGTGTATAAAGTGAGAAATGCATTGTATGAAAAGCTCCAACGATTATCATTTAGCTACTACGACAATGCGAAAACAGGCGATCTCATGTCACGCTTAACAGCTGATGTTGAAGGGTTCCGATTCTTTCTATCCTTTGGGTTTGCAGAATTGCTTCGTTTTACACTTTTAATTATCTTCAGTTTAGTGGTTATGTTTTCTTACTCAGTCCCACTTACTTTCGTGACAATTATGGCCTTGCCATTTTTAGCAATTGTTGTCTATCGCTTTGACAAACGTGTCCATCCGGCCTTTCGAAAGGTTCGAAAAACCTTTGGTCGCTTGAATACAAATGTTCAAGAGAACATTAGTGGAATAAATACAGTGAAGTCACTATCACGTGAAGATTTTCAAATCAATAAGTTTAATCGTTCTAACGAAGGCTATCGTGATGTATCGCTAGCGACATCTGCGATTTGGGCAAAATTTTTCCCGTTAATGGAGTTTATCGGTAATGTTTGTGTTGTTGCGCTTCTATCATATGGGGGATATTTGGTTATCGACGGTGCAGTTTCACACGGTGAACTTGTCGCCTTTTTTAGTTTGGTGTGGTACTTATTAAATCCAATCATGAACCTTGGATTTATTATTAACATGTTTTCACAAGCAAAAGCTTCTGGTGAACGTTTATTAGAAATTCTTGAGGCAGATGAAAAAATAGTTGACCGTAAAGATTGTCTAACAAAAGAAAAATTAGAAGGTCATGTTGAATTTAAAGATGTCACCTTAAAATATACCGAGGATGATGAGGCAGCACTTGAATCGATTTCGTTTACAGCACAACCAGGTAAGGTGGTTGGCTTAATCGGCGCTACTGGCTCTGGAAAAACAAGTATTACACAGCTTATGACGAGATTTTATGAGCCGGTAAAAGGGAAAGTCCTCATTGATGGTAAGGATGTTTCTGATTATTCGATTCAAACATTAAGAAGCAATATTGGATTCGTTATGCAGGAATCTTTCTTATTCTCTTCAACAATCCGGGCAAATATTGCTTATGGTAGACCTCATGCAACAATGGAGGAAATTATTGATGCAGCAAAACGCGCACAGGCACATGAATTCATCATGGAGCTCCCGAATGGCTATGATACGATGCTAGGCGAACGCGGTATGGGATTATCAGGAGGTCAAAAACAACGGATCGCAATTGCTAGGTCTATTTGTATTGACCCAAGCATTTTAATTCTGGATGATGCTACTAGCGCTGTGGACATGGAAACCGAATTTAAGATCCAGCAGGACTTAAAGGCAGTCATGAAAGGGCGCACAACATTTATCATTGCCCATCGGATTTCGTCCTTGAAACATGCTGATGAAATTCTTGTTTTAGAAAATGGAGTGATCGTGGAGCGTGGAACTCACGAGGAATTATTGAAGAATGAAGGGCCATATCAACGAATTTATGAAATTCAATACAAGGATCAAAAAGTGGTCTTACAGACACAAGTCGGATAGGTAGGTGAGATTAAATGTCCCAGGAAGAAAAACAAGATATCAAACATCGCTTCCATTATTCAACCGATCAAGCAATTGAAAAACCGTTTAATTGGAAGCAAATGCTCAGATTACTAGCTTATATGAAACCCTATACTAAGAATCTATTACCACTTGCGATTATCATGGTTTTATTAACAACTGCGGTAAGGTTAATCGCACCTATTTTAATTGGTAAGTATACGATTGACCATGCGATTGCGAATAAAGATACGAATTTATTAATTATTTTAGTTGCCACAATTGCTGGATTATATGGGATAAATTATGTGGCAAACATTTTTAGAATCAAATGGACGAATATGCTAGGGCAAAATATTATTTACGATTTACGAAAGCATCTTTTTACACACGTCCAAGGGCTTTCACACCGCTTCTTTGATAAGAGATCAGCGGGTTCCATATTAGTTCGAATCCTTAATGATGTAAACTCCCTTCAAGAATTATTCACAAATGGGGTTATTAATCTATTAATGGACTTTGTTCTGTTATTTGGGGTTATTATTATTCTCTTTGGATTAAGTCCAAAGCTCACATTAGCCATTTTAATAATCTTGCCATTAATGGTCTTAATCACGACAAAATTAAGAAGAAATATTAGAAGGTCATGGCAAACGGTTCGAATTAAACAAGCGATGCTTAACTCGCATTTAAATGAAAGCATACAGGGGATAAGGGTTACACAGAGCTTTACTCAGGAAAAAGAAAACATCGAGTTCTTTGATGGTATTAACAATGAGAACTTTGAAAGCTGGAGAGGCGCGACCCAGAAAAATGCCATGTTCCGCCCGTTTGTGGAAATGACAAATGCGGTTGGAACCGCGATTTTAATTTGGTTTGGGGCGATGTTAATTCAGGATAATGGGTTAACTGTTGGGGTATTCGTTTCCTTTGCCTTTTACTTAGGGATGTTCTGGGAGCCTATTTCACGCCTAGGTCAAGTGTATAATCAACTATTAGTAGGAATGGCATCTTCTGAGCGTATTTTTGAATTTATCGATGAAAAGCCAATCGTTGGTGAAAAAGAAAACGCGATTCACTTAACCGATATGAAAGGGAAGGTTGAATTTAATAAAGTTGAATTTTCATATGACGATAGCCGTAAAGCGTTAAAAGGCATTTCCTTAACGATGGAGGCTGGTCAAACAGTTGCCCTTGTCGGTCATACCGGATCAGGTAAAACAACAATAGCAAACCTAATAAGTCGTTTTTACGATGCAACGAGTGGGGAAGTTCGCATTGATGGAATCGATATTAAGGAATTATCGATTCAAAGTGTCCGTTCGCAAATCAGTGTTGTACTTCAAGATACCTTCATTTTCTCAGGAACAATCAAGGACAATATTCGTTTTGGTCGACCTGATGCGACAGATGAAGAGGTAATGGCGGCGGCCAAAGCAGTTGGTGCACATCAGTTTATTGAGAAACTCAATAACGGATATGATACAGAGGTTGAGGAGAGAGGAAATATCTTATCAGTCGGTGAACGACAATTATTATCCTTTGCCCGCGCACTTCTGGCAGACCCGAAAATTTTAATACTAGATGAAGCAACTGCAAGTATTGATACCGAAACCGAAGTGAAAATTCAACAAGCCTTAAAACAGTTGTTAAAAGGTCGGACTGCAATCATTATCGCCCATCGACTTTCAACAATTCGTGAGGCTGATAAGATTTTCGTACTAGATCATGGTGAAATTATTGAACAAGGTAATCATGATGAACTAATGAAACAGCAAGGAGAGTATTTTGGATTAGTAAAGGCACAATTTAAAATGCTCGAAGCAATTTAACCTAATAAATGAAAGGACTTTTAATTTGTCCTTTCATTTTTTTTTTATGTCATTTCTAAACCGAATTAAGAATTTTATGGTGCTTCCACATTGGTAATTAATTGTGTTAAAATGGGTGGTATCATCAAATTGATGGGGGAATAGAAGTGAATAAAAAGGAATTTGCGGTCATTGGCCTTGGTCGTTTCGGTGGTAGTATTTGCAGGGCATTGAGTGAGGAAGGCATGGAAGTCATGGCCATGGACATTGATGAAGATAGAGTGAATGAATATTCGACAATTGCTTCTCATGCGGTAGTAGGCGATTCCACAGATGAATCCGTCTTAAAAAGTATTGGGATTCGTAATTTTGATCTTGTCATAGTGGCAATCGGAGACAACCTGAAAGCAAGTATTTTAACAACGATTATCGTGAAGGAATTAGGAGTTAAACAAATTTGGGTAAAAGCTCAAAACGATTACCATGAGAAAATCTTAAGCAAAATTGGAGCAGATCGTATTGTCCACCCAGAACGTGATATGGGGAAACGAATTGCCCACAATATCATTTCAAATAATGTATTAGATTATTTGGAGCTTTCAGATGAGCATAGTATTATTGAAATTGTCGCTGGACAGAAAATTGATGGGAAATCTTTAATTGAATTGGATGTCCGTGCCAAATATGGAGTAACTATTGTAGCTATGAAAAGAGGGAAGGATATCATTGTATCTCCTCAAGCAACCGAGGAAATCCATAAAGGGGATATTCTAATCATTATCGGGGCTGATACAGACATCAGTCGTTTCGAAAAAAACCTAATCGAAGAATAGACGTCTCGTTTGAGGCGTTTTTTTTGCTTTCTATATCCGTCATTTGCATTTCTCACCAAAAACCCACTGAGGGAGCCTCAGTGGGAGATCAACATTGAATATAAGGGTGATATAACTTTATTCAAAGAATAAAGTTACAGCCTCCGGCGGATGCCACAGATTTTCAAAGGAAACTTTTCGAGCATGCTCGAAAAAATCTGGGCGCAAATACGCCAAGGCGTATTTGATAAAGCTTATACCTCCATAATGATTGGTAAAATCATCGGACGGCGTTTTGTCTTTTCATATAGGAACGGTGCAAGCGTATCTGTGATTTCATTCTTGATCTCAGACCATTGCGTAGTTCGACGCTCCATTACTTTATTTAAATGCTTCGAAATCAGACTTTGCGCATCATTGATTAAATCTCCGGACTCACGCATATACACAAATCCACGGGAAATTAAATCAGGTCCAGCAGCAATCTTAAAGTCCTTCATATTGATGCTTACAACAACAATTACGAGGCCTTCTTCAGAAAGAATGCGGCGGTCGCGTAATACGATATTTCCAATATCACCGACTCCACTACCATCAATATACACATTCCCTGACGGAATTTTACCAGCAACAGCTGCTTCATTCTCACTTAATGCTAGAACCTCACCATTGTCCATAATGAAGCAATTTTCTTTATATACACCACAATCTACAGCCGATTTTGCATGCATAATTTGCATACGATATTCACCGTGAATAGGCATAAAATACTTTGGTTGCATTAAGCGAAGCATTAATTTTTGCTCCTCTTGACCGCCGTGACCGGATGTATGGATGTCACTAAGTGGTCCGTGAATAACATCAGCTCCTGCACGATAAAGCATATTAATGATTCGACTAACACTCAGTGTATTCCCTGGAATAGGAGAGGATGAAAATACAACTGTATCCCCAGGAATGATTTGAATTTGTCTGTGTGTACCATTCGCTATTCTCGAAAGGGCTGCCATAGGTTCACCTTGGCTTCCAGTACATAGAATAACTACTTTATTTGCCGGAAGACGATTAATTTGGTTTGCGTCTACAAAAGTGTCCTTCGGGCATTGAATATAACCGAGGTCATACCCAATTGTGATTGCCGACTCCATACTTCTTCCGAAAACTGCAATTTTTCGATCGTTTTTAACAGCGGCTTCAACCACTTGTTGAAGTCGATGAATATTAGATGCGAAGGTAGCGAAAATGATTCGACCATCTACCGTTCGGAAAATATCCTGAATACTTTCGCCTACGCGTCTTTCAGACATCGTGAAATGAGGTATTTCAGCATTCGTACTATCAGACAGTAAACATAGAACCCCTTCTTTGCCGATTTCTGCCATTTTTTGTAGGTTTGCAGGCTCCCCAACAGGTGTAAAATCAAACTTGAAATCTCCTGTATGTACGATTTGCCCAGGAGGAGTCTTTACTACAATTCCATATGAATCAGGGATACTATGTGTTGTTCTGAAAAAAGTAACCGATGTCTTACGGAACTTAATGATGTCTTCTTCTTTTATTTCAATTAGCTTTGTCTGACGAAGGAGACCATGCTCTTCTAGCTTGTTTCGGATTAAACCTAGGGCAAGCTTTCCTCCGTAAATCGGTACATTAATTTCACGAAGTAAATAAGGAATACCACCAATATGGTCCTCATGACCATGGGTAATAAATAAGCCCTTAATTTTTTCTTCGTTCTTTACAAGATAGCTGTAATCAGGGATAACATAGTCAATTCCCAACAGCTCGTCCTCTGGAAACTTAATTCCAGCATCGATCAGGATGATTTCATCCTGAAACTGTACGCCATAAGTGTTTTTACCGATTTCCCCAAGTCCACCTAAGGCGAAAACAGCTGTTTGATCGTTCTTAACAAATTTCATAATCCATCAAATCTCCAATACTTTATAATCTTCATTTAGTTTTTCATATTCAAAATAGGCCCCTTCCACCTGTTGAATATATTCAATGTTAATTTTTCGTTCCTTTAATTTTTTGCGTACTTCAACGATAGATTCTGCTTCTATATAGATTGTTCTTGTATTTTCTCTTACAGGAACTTCATAAGCATCTTCTTGGTAGTAAACTTTAAAAATCATTGCCAAATCTCTCCTTAATTTCCGAAAGTTAGAGTAACTTTTTCTATTAT
>NZ_JBALOP010000002.1:58352-92057 GCF_036962685.1 Bacillus sp. JJ1566
ATCTAATGTATTGCAAATAGGTAAAAAGAGGGGGTAATTTAGAGGCGAAGACTATGACTTTTTTGGATAAAGTCGTTTGAATCGAAGTCTAAAGCACCGTACGCTCAAAAGTTAATTATATCATTAAATGTACTGATAGTACATAACGAGCCCTCCGAACACGAAGGGCTCTATCGTCATAGTAAACTACGCTATTGATTTCCTTTTCACTAAATCCTGCCACTGCTTTTTTAATTTTTTCCGTAACTTTTTTAGCATGACTATCATCTCCTTTTTCCTCAGACTTTAAACATTTCAATAACGATGCGTTGTTATAAGTTTGTCTTTAGTATGCGAATAAAAGGAAATGATTATCATGGCAAATTATTGGAAGCTATTAGAAAAGCACCGACGTGCCTCCACATCGATACACACAAATTAGCGTTCAATGGGAATTGCATTTTCTGGTTCAGCAAACGGGTCTTCATCATTTATATGGTCATAAAACATTACTCCATTTAAATGGTCGATTTCATGCTGAAAACAAATAGCCGTTAGACCTTTGAGCTCTACAATGATTTCTTCACCATTCAGAGTGGATCCCTTCACTTTGATTTTTGCATAACGAGGAACATAGCCTGGTACAGCCCGGTCAACAGATAAGCATCCTTCGCCAGCTGTTAAATAACTCTTTTTAACCGAATGACTAATAATCTTTGGATTGAACAAAGCGTAGCTATTAAGAACGTCATCTTCCATTAGATGCACTGCAATCATACGCTTTGACACATTAATCTGTGGTGCGGCAAGCCCAATTCCTGGTCTTAGAGCATATTTTTCTGCAATTTCAGGGTCCTGACTGTTTTTTACATATTCAATGAGTTCTTCTAATGTTTTACGGTCTTCAGCCGATGCTGGCAAAGCAACTTCTTTTGCAACTTTCCGTAAAGTTGGGTGGCCTTCACGGATAATATTTTCCATTGTAATCATCGATATCACTTCCTGAACTTGATGCTTTTTTAGTTAAGTTTATCAAAGGTTCTGTCTTTTTGAAATACAAAAGTTTCGGCATCACACTTGTTCTAAAGCTTGGACAAAGTAATATATTTAAAATAAATTTAATCAAAAAATTTATGTTATGAAAACAACTTATTATATAGTATATTGTAAGTAGCTAAGGGGGAGCAGATTGTGAAAAATAAAACGTTTAAACTTTCATTTATTTTAATTTGTTTGGTTTTTCTCTTATTAGGATGTACGGGCGGGCCATCTCCCGAAGAACAAATTTACGAGACATTAGAAAAAGTGGTCACAGTTGAAAAGGACTTTGAAGAACAACAAGATCCATTAGAAGAATTGGGAAAGAAAGAAAAAGAGTTGTACGATGAAATATTAACCTTAGGAATGAAGGAATTTGAGCAGATTGTTGTCCTTTCAAATGAAGCAATTAATGTTGTATCTGAAAGAGAAAAAAGAAGCAACAATGAATATGAAAGTATGAAGGCGGCAAAAAAAGAATTCCAAAAAATTTCGGATTTTATTTCAGAAATAGATGATGAAAATTTAAAGGAAGAAGCTAATAATTTAGTATCGTTAATGAATCAGCGCTACGATAGCTTTGAAGAATTAAATACTCACTATATGGAATCAATTCAACTTGATCGTAAACTTTATGAAATGTTTCAAAATAAGGAGCTTACAAGTGAGGAATTAAAGCAACAAGTAGATAGCATTAATGAAACGTATAATAAAGTATCAACAGCAAACGATACCTTCAATAATCTGACTGATCAATACAATAAAGCAAAGGTATCATTCTATAAAAATGCTGGTTTAGAAGTTGTTTTTAAAGAAGAAGAATAATACACATGATGAAAGGGCTACCATTGTTGGTAGCCCTTTTTTAATGGATTTTTAAGGTTTTTTTATAAAAAGACTCTATGTAAAATTTTTTCTTGTGATACAGAAGACAAATGTGTACTGGTACAGTTTTTTTATATGGATAAAATTGCAAAAAAATAAAAATTAGAGGACAAGTAATAAAACAGTAAACAAACAATTTGACGACTCTCTTTCATTGTTGTAAACTTGGAAATGGATAGAGAGCAGTTGTATTAATTGCTTTACCAAAATAATTAATACAGCTTCATTTAGGAATCAGAATATCCTTTTCGAGCATGACTAAAAGTCACTACATCTAAAGACCATGTCCTAGCGGATAAAAAATGTCTTTGAAAAGATATATTTTTGGGTAACCTAATGCTGTATGTTTTGTATTTAGAAAATAGGGTAAGAAAGGAAGCGAGAAGAAGATGGCTGTTAAAGCAAATGTCTTTGATTTACAAGGGCAACTGAATAAGGTTGCAGAAAACTTTCCTATGTTTCAGATCTTAAATGAAGAAGGAGAAGTAGTAAATAAAGCTGCTGTTCCTGATTTAAGTGATGATCAATTAAAAGAATTAATGAGAAGAATGGTTTATACACGAATCCTTGACCAACGCTCTATTTCATTAAACCGTCAAGGTCGTTTAGGTTTCTATGCTCCTACTGCAGGTCAAGAAGCATCTCAACTTGCCTCTCAATTTGCTTTAGAAAAAGAAGATTTTATTTTACCAGGTTACCGTGATGTACCTCAGATCGTATGGCATGGCTTACCATTATATCAAGCGTTTTTATTCTCACGTGGACATTTCCATGGAAACCAAATGCCTGAAGGTGTTAATGTAATTTCTCCACAAATCATCATTGGGGCACAATACATACAGTGTGCTGGTGTTGCATTAGGTATGAAAAAACGCGGCAAGAAATCAGTTGCTATTACTTATACTGGTGATGGTGGAACTTCGCAAGGTGATTTCTACGAAGGAATTAACTTTGCTGGAGCGTTCAAAGCACCTGCAATATTCATGGTTCAAAACAACCGTTTTGCTATTTCTACACCTGTTGAAAAACAATCTGCAGCACAAACTTTAGCTCAAAAAGCTGTAGCAGCTGGTATTCCTGGAATTCAAGTTGATGGAATGGATCCACTTGCAGTATATGTAGCTGTTAAAGAAGCTCGTGAGCGTGCAGTTAATGGTGATGGACCAACATTAATTGAGACTATGACTTATCGTTATGGTCCACATACAATGGCTGGGGATGACCCAACTAGATATCGTACTTCTGAGCTTGACAATGAATGGGAAAAGAAAGATCCACTCGTTCGTTTCCGTAAGTACCTTGAAGCTAAAGGTATTTGGAATGAAGAATTAGAAAACCAAGTGATTGAAGAAGCAAAAGAAGATATCAAGAATGCAATCAAAAAAGCAGATGAACAACCAAAACAAAAGGTTACTGACCTTATTTCACATATGTTCGAAGAGCTTCCTCAAAATTTAGAGGAGCAAATGGAAATCTATAAAGCGAAGGAGTCGAAGTAAGCCATGGCGCAAATGACAATGATTCAAGCAATCACTGATGCGTTACGCACAGAATTAAAAAATGACCCGAATGTCTTAGTTTTTGGAGAAGACGTTGGAGTTAACGGCGGTGTGTTCCGTGCTACTGAAGGCCTACAGGCTGAATTCGGTGAAGATCGTGTATTTGATACGCCACTTGCTGAATCAGGTATCGGTGGGCTTGCTGTGGGTCTTAGCTTAGAAGGCTACCGTCCAGTTCCGGAAATTCAGTTCTTTGGCTTTGTCTATGAGGTTATTGATTCCATCAGTGGCCAATTAGCACGTATGCGTTATCGTTCAGGCGGTCGTTACACTGCTCCAGTAACAATTCGTTCACCATTCGGTGGCGGTGTACATACACCAGAACTGCACGCAGATAGCTTAGAAGGATTAATGGCGCAGCAACCTGGTCTTAAGGTTGTAATTCCGTCAACACCATACGATGCAAAAGGTCTATTAATTTCTGCGATTCGTGACAATGATCCGGTTATCTTCTTAGAGCATATGAAACTTTACCGTTCATTCCGCCAAGAGGTTCCAGAAGGTGAATACACGATTGAACTTGGAAAAGCAGAAGTAAAACGTGAAGGTACAGATCTTACTATGATTTCTTATGGTGCGATGGTACACGAGTGTTTAAAAGCTGCAACTGAGTTAGAAAAAGAGGGCGTTTCTGCAGAGGTTATTGACCTACGTACGGTTAGCCCATTAGATATTCCAACCATTATCGCTTCTGTTGAAAAAACAGGACGTGCAATTGTTGTTCAAGAGGCTCAAAAACAAGCTGGAATCGCTGCAAACGTAGTTGCTGAAATCAATGATCGTGCAATCTTAAGTTTAGAAGCTCCAGTATTACGTGTAACTGCACCTGATACTGTATATCCATTCTCACAAGCAGAATCAGTTTGGTTACCAAACTTCAAGGATGTCATTGAAACAGCTAAAAAAGTACTGAACTTCTAATTATATAATCAATTTAATGAAAAAAGCCTTTGGTGTACGAGATAACAGCTATAACATCATATGTAGACCCGTACACCAAGGCATATTTTATTTTATTCTAAAAGAGGTCCCCACCTTAAAAAGGATGGGGTCAAGAAACTAACTATTTAGGAGGCGAAAACCGTGGCATTTGAATTTAAGTTGCCTGATATCGGTGAAGGTATCCATGAGGGTGAAATCGTAAAATGGTTTGTAAAACCAGGCGATGAAGTAAATGAGGACGATGTTCTTTGTGAGGTTCAAAATGATAAAGCAGTAGTAGAAATTCCTTCCCCTGTTAAAGGAAAGGTATTAGATATTCTTGTAGAAGAAGGAACGGTTGCAATTGTAGGTGATACGCTAATTAAATTTGATGCTCCTGGATATGAGGACATTCAATTTAAAGGTGAAGAAACTGACGAAGCTCCTAAACAAGAAGCTAAGGAAGAACAACCGACTGCGACTGCTCCGGAAGCAACTGCACCTGCTGCAGATGTTGATGAAAATCGTCGTGTCATTGCTATGCCTTCCGTTCGTAAATATGCACGTGAAAAAGGTATTGATATTAAAAAGGTTGCAGGCAGTGGTGATAATGGTAGAATAATGAAGTCGGACATTGATGCATTCCTTTCTGGTGGTGCAACTGCTGCGCAAGAAAACAAAGCAGCTGAAGCTCCACAAGCAGCTACTCAAGAGACAGCAAAAGCTCCTGCAAAACAACCAATTCCTGCAGGTCAGTATCCTGAGACTCGTGAAAAAATGAGTGGTATCCGTAAAGCAATTGCTAAGGCTATGGTGAACTCAAAACATACTGCACCACATGTTACATTAATGGACGAAGTTGATGTTACAGAATTGGTTGCACACCGTAAGAAATTCAAAGCAGTTGCAGCTGAAAAAGGTATTAAATTAACATACCTTCCTTATGTAGTTAAGGCATTAACTTCAGCATTACGTGAATTCCCTGCATTAAATACATCACTTGATGATGCAACTGATGAGATTATTCATAAGCATTACTACAATATCGGCATTGCAGCTGATACTGATAGAGGACTTCTAGTTCCAGTTGTAAAAGATGCAGATCGTAAATCTATTTTCACAATTTCAAATGAAATTAATGAATTAGCAGCTAAGGCTCGTGACGGTAAGCTTGCTCCTGATGAAATGAAAGGTGCATCATGTACAATTAGCAATATTGGGTCAGCAGGCGGTCAATGGTTTACACCTGTAATTAACCATCCTGAGGTTGCAATCTTAGGAATCGGTCGTATTGCAGAAAAACCGGTTGTGAAAAACGGTGAAATTGTTGTAGCTCCAGTACTTGCTGTATCATTAAGCTTCGATCACCGTATGATTGATGGGGCTACTGCTCAAAACGCACTCAACCAAATTAAACGCTTGTTGAATGACCCACAATTATTATTAATGGAGGCGTAATAAAATGGTAGTAGGAGATTTCCCAATCGAAACAGACACAATAGTAATTGGTTCCGGCCCTGGTGGATATGTTGCAGCAATTCGTGCAGCACAGCTTGGACAAAAAGTAACCATTGTAGAGAAAGCTACTGTTGGTGGCGTTTGTCTTAACGTTGGATGTATCCCATCTAAGGCATTAATCTCCGCAGGACACCGTTTTGACACAGCTAAAAATTCTGATTCAATGGGAATCAAAGCTGAGAATGTTACACTTGATTTTTCAAAAGTTCAAGCATTTAAAGATGGTGTTGTTAAAAAATTAACTGGTGGAGTTGCAGGATTACTTAAAGGTAACAAAGTTGATGTTGTTCAAGGGGAAGCATACTTTGTAGATGCAAACTCACTACGTGTGATGAGCGAAAACTCTGCACAAACTTACAATTTCAAAAATGCAATTATTGCGACTGGTTCTCGTCCAATCGAGATTCCATCATTTAAGTTCTCAAAACGTGTTCTTGATTCAACAGGTGCACTCGGACTTCAAGAAGTACCTGAAAAAATCGTTGTGATCGGCGGCGGTGTTATCGGTATTGAGCTTGGTGGTGCTTATGCAAACTTTGGATCACAAGTAACAATCCTAGAAGGTGCAGATGACATTCTACTTGGATTTGAAAAGCAAATGACTTCAATTGTTAAAAAGAACCTAAAGAAAAAAGGTGCAGAAATCATCACTAAGGCATTAGCTAAAGGTGTTGAAGAAACCGAAAATGGTGTAACAGTGAAGTATGAAGTAAAAGGTGAAGAACAATCAATCGATGCAGATTATGTGTTCGTAATGGTTGGACGTCGTCCTAATACGGATGAGCTTGGCTTAGAACTTGCAGGTGTTAAAATGAGTGAGAGAGGCGTAATCGACATTGACAAACAATGCCGTACAAGCGTAAGCAATATCTTCGCAATCGGTGATATTGTTCCTGGACCTCAATTAGCACACAAAGCATCATATGAAGGTAAAATTGCTGCAGAAGCAATTGCTGGTCAGCCGTCAGAAATTGACTATTTAGGAATTCCTGCTGTTGTGTTCTCTGAACCTGAACTTGCTACTGTTGGTTACACTGAACAACAAGCAAAAGACGAAGGAATTGAAATCGTAGCAGCTAAATTCCCATATGCAGCAAACGGTCGTGCGCTTGCTCTAGAAGCAACAGATGGTTTTGTGAAGCTCATTACTCGTAAAGAAGATGGACTTCTAATCGGTGCTCAAGTAGCTGGTGAAAGTGCATCAGATATCATCTCTGAATTAGGTCTTGCAGTTGAAGCTGGAATGACTGCAGAAGATATCGCAATGACCATTCACGCTCACCCAACACTTGGTGAAATTACAATGGAGGCAGCAGAAGTTGCTCTAGGAACTCCAATTCATATTGTAAAATAAATACAAAAAAATCGCTCCGTTTTGGAGCGATTTTTTGTTATTATTTTTTTGAACTTGTCGATGAAGATAATACATTTTCCAAAGGGGTAATGATTTCGTCTTTATCCAAATTCCCTTCAATTTTTTCAAGGACTTTATCTTGTTGAATAATTAATAAAGATGGATATTCCTCTATCTGATATTTCGTATAAAGTCTATTTTCTTCAGAAGATATAACCTTCATATTCGCAATTTCAGTTGGAAATTTATTTCTAAGCTCCAGTAAAGCATCATAGTAGCTGCTTTCATTACGAAGATTATCCTCATCGGAAAAAAAGATAATTTGCTTTTCATCGGTTTCCGGTATTGGTGGCTGAGCCTTGTGCGAAGAACACGAGGAAAGAATAAAAAAAGAAAGTATGATTAGAGTATATGCTTTCATTTTTATTATCACTCTTCCATAAAATAGTCAAATGTATAGGTCTTTACAGCTAATCTTAGATAATACAAAACACCTATTTTTTCATTCCAATTTATTTTATCATGTATTCTAAAAATTCTTTCCAATGTAATCGATTTGTTACATAAATGAAAAATACTACTATCTTTTTGTGCATATTAATTAATATAGTAAATAGATTTTATAAAAGACATGCATATGACCTGAAGGTAAAAGGGGAGTTTCTTTCATGAAGGTATATGTAATTGGATTGATTCAGGTTTTAATTTGGAGTACTTTTTCATTGGTTACATGGCTATCGGGCTCTGACAGCCTGCTTGCAAAAGGAATATTATTGATTATCTTTTGTTATATTGCCTTCTTAATTGCTACCAAAATCGGGTTGACACGAAAAGGATCCCTTGTAATAACGGCCATCTCATTTTTTTGTTTTTTCTCCTTTGAAAAGGTGTATTGGGCATTTACGTAAAAATAGACCACATCTCAAGGATATGGTCTATTTTTAGACTCAAAGACTTACAAAACATGCCGTTATTTTCGTTTATAAAAATACATAACTCGTTCATTGAATAGGTGCAATTCGCCTTCAAGTTTTTTAGCTAAAAACTTGCAAAATTCATTTGCTTTTCCTTTGTCACCAACAGTTGAACTTTCGGGAAGAGTAACCTGTATATAACATTGGTCTGTATTCTCACCATTTTGCTCTTCAATGTTCTCATGACCAACTCCAACTATGATTGCATTGTATTTTTGGTGATCTGATTTTAAATAAAACCAGTTTTTTTCTTGATTCATTTCTTTTATTTGGTAAGGAAATGCAGCGTTATCGTAATCCCAATCAAGCTGCCTACCGGTTTTACCTGTAATTTCTTTATAATAGCTAAAGAGGTCTTTGACATCATCAAGTGAAATATTTTGTACGTTTGATGCAGGAACAAGCTTTATGTATGCGTTTTCCAAACTTTTCACTCCTACTCCAGATTGTATTCATTATATATCTCTTATTCTTGTGAATTCACTCCTATTCTAGCATTTTATTGGTAATACTTACAACTTCAGATTATTAAGGATGCGGATATAGAAGGATTGTAGCGTATATGCTGAAAATTTATTTAAAAAATTTAATAATGTTATACAATTAACCATTGACTAACTAAATGTGACATACTATTATATAAGTAACATAACATAAAGCGTTTTCAAATGAGTTGAAGGAAATCTACTTTTCGAAAGGGGCTTTGAATAATGGGTACAATCATCTGTCAAACTTGCAGCGAGACAATTGAGCACTTTGAATACGAAAAAGTAACAACACTTTATTCAACATGCGACCATTGCGATTGCCATCACGAAGAAAACTGATTTATTTTATTCAAACTATATGAAAAAAGCATGCAGAAATTGCATGCTTTCTTTTTGGGCTTTAACGAATTGCTCTGTGCTCTTTGATGACGCGTAGAAATTTTAATTCATAATCCTCAGGTCCTTGGACAGGGAGTCCTGCTTCAACATTTGTTTGTATATAGGTTAAGTTCTCTTCGGTAATGATTTCTCCAGGGATAAAAATGGGTATTCCGGGCGGATATACCATTATGAATTCCGCTATTACACGTCCGGCAGATTCTTCAAATGGTACCACTTCTGTTTCAGAATAAAATGCATCCCTTGGTGATAAAGCAAGAACTGGAATATCTGGAAGCAAAACTTCTGGAACAGTTCTTGATTCTGAAAAATGGGATACTTCATCGGAAAGATTAGCTAGCGCCTCAATCAGTAAATCGGCTTCTTTTTTAGAATCGCCAGGTGTCACAATACATAGGATGTTGTAGAGGTCGGACATCTCCACTTCAATATTATATTTTTCACGTAACCAAACTTCCGCATCTGACCCTGTAATGCCAAGATCTTTTACAGAAATAATTAATTTTGTCGGGTCAAAATCAAATGTGGCTTTAGAGCCTAAAATTTCTCGCCCAACACAATATAGTTTGTCGATTTCATTGATTCTGTCTCGAATATAATTGGCTAATTCGATTGTTTTTTCAATGAGGTCATGACCTTCTGTCACTAAACGTTTCCTTGCAACGTCTAATGATGCTAATAGCAAATAAGAAGTAGACGTTGTTGTGAGCATACTTAAAATGGATTGAACTCTGTTAGCGGAAACTAAACCTTCTTTTACATTTAAAATAGAGCTTTGTGTCATTGATCCTCCAAGTTTATGGACGCTTGTAGCGGCCATGTCTGCACCAGCCTGCATTGCTGATGGGGGAAGCCCTTCATGGAAGTGAATATGAACACCATGTGCCTCGTCAACGAGAACCGGAACATCATAGGAATGAGCGATATCTACAATTTTTTTTAGGTCTGCCGCTATCCCAAAATAAGTTGGGTTAATCACAAGTAAGCCTTTTGCATCAGGATGCTGTTCAAGTGCTTTTTCAACGGAGTCTGTAGTGATTCCATGAGAAATACCTAATTGATTATCAATTTCAGGATGAATGAAAATAGGAACTGCACCTGAAAAAACAATGGCTGACATTACAGATTTGTGTACGTTTCTTGGTACTATGATTTTATCTCCAGGGCCACAGACAGCCATGACCATTGTCATGATGGCTCCACTCGTGCCTTGAACAGAAAAAAATGTATGATCCGCACCAAAGGCTTCGGCAGCAAGGTCTTGCGCTTGCTTAATTATCCCCTTAGGCTGATGTAGATCATCTAAAGGTCCAATATTGATTAAATCGATGGATAAGGCATTAACACCGATAAAGTTTCGAAATTCAGGGTCAATTCCAGCTCCTTTTTTATGTCCTGGGATATGGAATTGGGTTGGATTCTTTTTTGCGTGTTCAACAAGACCAGTAAATAATGGTGTTTCATTTTGTGACAATTGATAACCACACCTCTTTATTTAAAATGAATAAACGTACGATTCTACATCCAGCTCCAGCGCCTAGCCAGTTTTCATCCTGAATAATCTTCTAGGAGTATCTTGCGAAAAGCTTTTGCTTTGAGCAGCTCGCGGTCACAAGCCATTCCATCAAGAAGGTCAAGTTGCAACCTTCTAGCCGGCTCTTCTTGCTTGTCGGACTTGCACAGGACAAGGAAGGCTTCGACAGCATAATCATCGCACGAAGAAAATGCATTGCATTTTCGAGGACGTGCTGACATCGACGTTTTCCACAGGACGTGGCAGTATTTAGTCGAGTCCGCGATTCAAGACGCATGCGCATTCGTTACATAAAACAAATGAATTATAGCACTTCTCTTACCGTTTGCATATAAAAATATTTCTCTTTCTTAAATTGTCTCATTGAATGATAATTAATCATTTAACTTTATTCAGAATAAGGTATACTTCTAAAAAATGGGTGATGAATGATTCAGAGTATACAATACAATTGGGGTTTAAACTCCGACTGAATAAAGTTAAAACCTCCGGTGGATGCCACGATTTTTCAAAGGAATATTTTCGAGCAAGCTCGAAAAAAATCGGGCGCAAATACGCCAAAGCGTATTTGATTAGACTGTTAAAACTTTGCTAAAGAAAACAAAAAAAGAGGAGTTTTCAGTTTTAATCACGAAATGGTTTAGTTGAAAGGTGGGAGTCTAATGAATTGGGAAACAAAGGTTTCGACGTTATTAGGTATAAAATATCCAATCGTTCAAGGAGGTCTTGCATATTTAGCTTATTCCGAGCTTGCAGCTGCAGTTTCAAATGCAGGTGGACTAGGTCAAATTACAGCAATGTCACTTGATACGCCTGAGGAGCTCCGCAATGAAATTAAAAAAGTAAAAGAACTAACAAATAATCCGTTTGGGGTTAACTATGCGATTGGACAACATGGAAGACCATTTTCAGACATGCTTGAAGTAGCAATCGAGGAAGAAGTGCCTGTCATTACAATGACTGGCGGGAACCCTGCCCCTATTTTTGAACAATTAAAAGGTGTTAACACAAAGAAGCTTGTTCTTGTTGCAGCTAGAAGACAAGCGCAAAAAGCCGAGGAATTAGGAGCCGATGCTGTGATGGTAGTTGGCCAAGAGGGTGGAGGTCACCTTGGCAGACAGGATATCGGAACAATGGTTCTTATTCCACAGGTTGTCGATGCGGTATCCATTCCAGTTATCGCATCTGGTGGGATTGGTGATGCGCGTGGCTTAATGGCAGCATTAAGTTTAGGGGCTGAAGGAATTGAAATGGGAACTCGTTTTATTGCTACAAAAGAATGTGTTCATGCCCATCAAGGCTATAAAGATGCATTGATAAAAGGAACTGAAAATGATACTGTTGTGATTAAACGATCACTTGGCGCGCCAGGCAGGGCTATTGCAAATGAATGGACTTCGAAAATTCTTCAATTAGAAGAAGCAAACAGCGGATATGAAGGATTAAAGGATTACATAAGTGGTCAAGCTAATATGAGCTATATTTATGAAGGAAAATTAGATGGTGGATTTGCTTGGGCTGGTCAGGTTATGGGTCTGATCAAAGATGAACCAACAGTAGCCGAGCTATTTGATCAAACGATCTCCGAGGCCGAGCAAATCAGGAACAAGTGGAGTAAATAGAGGTGAGATAGTTGGATTATCAATATCCGATTTCATATGATTGGAGCACGGATGAAGTTGTCGATGTAATTGCCTTTTTTGAATGTGTTGAAAAAGCGTATGAAAAGGGAATTGCAAGGGAAAAAATGATGCAGGCATATAAACGCTTTAAAGAAATTGTTCCGAGCAAATCTGAAGAAAAAAAGGTTTGCGGTGAATTTGAGGAAACAAGCGGGTATTCTGCATACCGTGTTATCCAAAAGGCAAAAGAAAATACGGAAATCATCAAAATGTAGGAAAAAAAGGATGTCTAGGACATCCTTTTTTCATTGAAAGCTTGTCGAAAAATGAATCGTTTTCGAAACTTATTTTGAACTTTGTTGTGCTAACTGGTATAATGGGAGTAACTTTCTGAAAGTTCCATCAATTACTCGTACCAATTCTTCAGCTTTCATATCAATTACTTCGTCTCGAGAAATGTTAATTCCACAAAGTATCTCAGCCTTTTTGACAGTTTGAAGTCGTGTGAACATGGATTCAAGTTCTTGTTTGTTTAACCCATGATGGATAAGTGTATCGGGTTTTGTGTGATCAACTGACCATAGGAAATGGTTTGGAACACTTTCCCTTACTTTCTTGGATTGTTCCATTAAAATCGTGCCAAACTCTTGCTTAATCGGAGCTTCGTATATAACCGCAAACCAAACAAAAAGATGAGTGTTCCACAATCCGATTTGAAAATGAGGCAGCATTTTATAACCTCGCTTATTATTTGCAAACGCAACCCAAGTATCTTTAGGTGGATTGATTGTCCTTCTTGCATGTTTTGCCACATGAGCAAACATTTCATCTCCAGTAAGACTAGAAAGTGTAGGGGCAAAATGATTCCCTAAATCCTCTAATTTAGGCCGAACATGTGTAATTAATGCATCCATTCGATTTTCTAGCCCATCTATTGTAAATACGTCAAAGTCTTCTTTTGTAAATCCTGTAAAAGTCATTTTATGTATCCTCCTAATGATATTCCTATAGGTATTTTACCAAAAGCATAGGAATTTCTGAACTAGTCTGCTTTGAATTTAAATAAAGGCATATATAGGTATACGCACATATTTGTTACAATGCACCAGTTTTTTCATAAGATAATGGTAACAAGTAAGAATAGTCAAAAAGGGAATTTGGATTGAAAAAGTGGAAAGGGGTGCGGAAATTGAAACAAGTGATAAATGATTTAAAGCGTAAGGATGGAGAAAAACGCTTGGCAGTGTTACGTTTGGAAGTAGATTATGAATTGGCAACCCTTTATGATGCGATGATTGACAATGATGAACTGAAAAAAGCTGAATGTAAAAAGAAACTACAAAAGCTTAGCAAAGAAATTATTAAACTTGAAGTGTAAATGTTAGGTGGCGAACCAGAATTGGTTCGCTTTCCTTATTGCTTGCTTTTCTGCAAATAAGTAAAGTAAGCTTTTAAAGAGTGATACTTAGCGTATACTATCCGTTGGGTAACTTTATTCATTGGAGATGTATAAAGTTACTGCCTCCGGCGGATGCCACAGATTTTCAAAGGTATCTTTTCGACCAAGTAAGATCAAAGACTAAAAACGCTACATCATGTGGCAAGGTCTTTATGACCCACATCCTGTGGGCCTAAAATCTGGGCTGCAAATACGCCAAGGCTTATTTGATTAAAAGTGAGGTACTAAACATGGTTAATTGGGATGAAATAGAGAATTTTGCAAAACATTGGATAAGGGAAGCGGGGCAACGGATAAGAGATTCGTTCCAGGCAAAGCTTGTAGTTGAAACAAAATCCAATCCTGATGATCTCGTCACAAATATGGATAAAGAAACTGAACAATTTTTTATCGAAAAAATCCATGGAACTTTTCCATCTCATCAAATTCTTGGAGAGGAGGGCTTTGGAAATAAAATTAATTCCTTAGAAGGTGTCACGTGGATTATTGATCCTATTGATGGCACAATGAATTTTGTTCATCAACAGCGCCATTTTGCAATTTCTGTTGCAGTCTATGAAGATGGAGTGGGGCAAATTGGACTTATTTACGATGTCGTACATGATGAACTTTATCACGCACGTAAAGACCATGGTGCCTATTTTAACTCTACAAAAATTGAACCTTTAGGGGAAGTCCCTCTTGAAGAGGCAATAGTTGCCATAAATGCTACATGGGTTACAGAGAATAAACGAATTGATCCTAAAATTTTGATTCCAATTGTAAATGCTGTTCGAGGAACTCGTTCTTATGGTTCGGCAGCTTTGGAAATCGCATATCTCGTAACTGGCAGAATTGACGTCTACATCACAATGCGCTTATCACCTTGGGATTTTGCAGCCGGTGTAGTTCTTTTAAAGGAGGTAGGCGGAATGATAACAACGCTGGATGGGGAGCCATTAAACTTTTTAAAAGAGAATAGTGTTTTTGTCGCAAGACCAAACCTACATAAAGAGATTTTTACAAAGTTTTTAAAAAGAAAATAAACAAAAAATGCGTGAAGAGGCAGAATTAAAGTCTGCCACTCTCACGCATTTTTTTCTTTGTTGTAAATCCTAAACCTGTAACAATAATTACTGCAATAATAGACAGAATAATACCTAACAGGCTTTTTTCAGCAATCGATACACCAATCAGCATAATACAAACTGCTGTAGCAATTGCGATGAGTAGCATTGGAAGATTCACGTTTTTCATAGTTGTTGCCCCTTTCTACAAATTATTTTACATGGAAATATATATTATTTCTACTCTATGGTATATAATAATTTAGTTCCGATTTTTTTCGAAAGTAAAAAAATGTAAAAAATAATTTAGTTAATAGTTGTCTAGCTCCAGGCGCCATCGGCTCTCTGGTCTAGCCAATCGCTTTTGAAGGCAAAGAGCGCCTTGCGCTTTTCTAATTTAATTTGATAATAGGAGATGTGAAATCTTGACAACACGTAATGACTTACGAAATATAGCAATTATCGCCCACGTTGACCATGGTAAAACAACACTTGTAGATACAATGCTTCATCAATCAGGAACATTCCGTTCGAATGAGCATGTAGATGAACGTGTAATGGACTCAAATGATATTGAGCGTGAACGTGGTATCACCATTCTTGCCAAAAATACAGCAATTAATTATAAGGAAACGCGAATTAATATCATGGATACTCCCGGACATGCTGACTTTGGTGGGGAAGTTGAACGTATTATGAAAATGGTTGATGGCGTATTATTAGTCGTCGATGCCTATGAAGGCTGTATGCCACAAACTCGTTTTGTATTGAAAAAAGCATTGGAACAAAATCTTAGACCAATCGTAGTTGTAAATAAAATTGACCGTGACTTTGCTCGCCCAGAGGAAGTTATCGATGAAGTAATCGACTTATTTATCGAGTTAGATGCATCTGAAGAACAATTAGAGTTTCCGGTCGTCTATGCTTCAGCACTCAATGGAACAGCAAGTACAGATCCACATCAACAGGATGAGAACATGGAAGCATTATTCGACTGTATCATTGAAAACATCCCTGCTCCAATTGATAATAGTGAAGAACCATTACAATTCCAAGTAGCTTTACTTGATTATAACGATTATGTTGGAAGAATTGGAATTGGACGAGTATTCAGAGGAACCATGCATGTTGGACAGCAAGTTGCTTTAATGAAATTAGATGGCAGTGTGAAACAATTCCGTGTTACAAAAATCTTTGGTTTCTCAGGTTTAAAACGGATTGAAATCCAGGAAGCAAAAGCGGGAGATCTTATTGCTGTATCAGGTATGGAGGATATCAATGTTGGTGAAACAGTATGTCCAACAGAACACCAAGATGCTTTGCCAATTCTTCATATTGATGAGCCGACATTACAAATGACATTTTTAGTAAATAATAGTCCATTCGCAGGACGAGAAGGAAAATATGTTACATCACGTAAAATTGAAGAACGTTTACGAGCGCAGCTTCAAACTGACGTAAGCTTACGCGTAGATAATACTGATTCTCCAGATGCATGGATTGTTTCTGGTCGTGGAGAGCTTCACCTATCTATTTTAATTGAAAACATGCGCCGTGAAGGCTTTGAACTTCAAGTATCTAAACCACAAGTTATCGTAAGAGAAATCGATGGTGTTCGCTGCGAACCAGTTGAACGTGTTCAAATTGATGTACCTGAAGAGCATACTGGTTCAATCATGGAATCCATTGGTGCACGTAAAGGCGAAATGTTAGATATGATTAACAATGGTAATGGCCAAGTACGACTTATCTTTATGGTACCTGCACGTGGACTTATTGGCTACACAACTGAATTTTTAACCCTAACAAGAGGCTTTGGAATTCTAAATCATACCTTCGATAGCTACAAGCCGATGGCTTCAGGTAATGTTGGTGGAAGAAGACAAGGTGTCCTTGTATCAATGGAAACTGGGAAAGCAACACAGTACGGAATTATGGGTGTTGAGGACCGTGGTACGATCTTTGTTGAGCCTGGTACAGAAGTTTATGAAGGTATGATTGTGGGTGAACATACCCGTGAAAATGATTTAACGGTTAATATCGTGAAAGCGAAACAAATGACAAACATGCGTTCAGCTAATAAAGACCAAACAACGACCATGAAAAAGCCACGAATTATGTCATTAGAGGAAACACTCGAATACTTAAACGATGATGAGTATTGTGAAGTTACACCAGAATCCATCCGTTTACGTAAAAAGGTTCTTGATAAAAATGAACGTGAAAAAGCAGCAAAACGAAAAAAACTTGCTGAAGTGAATCAATAAGGTTGTGCACCTTGTCCCTTTCTGATACTTTAATGATAGTTAGTGTTAGAAAGAGGGTATGAATGGATATGGATGTCTACGAACACATGTGGCCGATTGCAAGAACAATCTATAGTTCGACAACTCCAAATGTTGGTGCAAATATATTGTACCTTGTAATCTTACTCCTAACGATTATCGTATTCCGTTTAGGATTTGCAAAAAAACTGCCATTGTTAAAAAATATTGTCATTTATGTATGTCTTGCCTTAGGTTGTACAATTTTAACGTTTTTAGGTGCTTTTCTACCGATTGCAGAAGGATTAGCGATTACCGCTGCTATTTTACTTGTTTATAAAATTCGCCTTCACCAAACAAAGAAAAGTGAAGCGTAGGAGGTAATCTGATGAAATCCCTACAGGATGCAATTTATAATTGGTTAACGATTAAAGTTGTGGCTGAAGCAAGACCAGACGATACAGCAGCTAAGGAAACATTCGATCTTTTCGAGGATATTTTAGTGAATGAGTTTAAGCTAAAGGATATCGAAATTCAAAAAGATGATTCTTTTTATTTTGTGAAGTATACGATAGATGGAGAAGCAAAGAGTACGCGATTTTCGACCGAGTTAATCGAGATTATGCATGATCAAATCAGTCAACATCCTGAGAGATATCAGAATTACGAATAAAACAAGAGCCGAGCGGTTATGCTCGGCTTTTTATGTGTTTTATCGATGTCTAGCTCCAGGCGCCATCGGCTCGAGGTCACAAGCCAATCGCTTCTGAAGGCAAAAAACGCCTTCTGTCAGCGCTTGTCTTGTGCTTGTCGCCGATAAGCAGGCGCCTTCCGCTTTTCTTTTTTACCACCAATCGTCGTCTGTTTTCTTTTTGCGGTACAACCTGAATTTATTTGTGGCGATTCGTTCCTGCGTTCTTGTTTCAATGCGATCATGACATTCTGTGCACATATATGTATGGATTGGGCGATTTCTTAATCGTTTGGCGAGGCTGGATTCATCCTCGATGTCCTCGATTTTATCACAAATTACACATTTTACCTTCATTTTTATGAACCCCTCAAGTATTATCTAGTATCTATTTTTCCATGTCTAGCTTCAGGCGCCATCGGTTCGAGGTCATAAGCCAATCGCTTCGGAAGGTAAAGAACACCTTCTGTCAGCGCTCGTCTTATGCTTGTCGCCGATAGGCGGAAGCATTAAGCTTTTCTTTATTATACAACAATCCATACTTTTCTGACAAAGTTTGTCTTTTTAGAAGGTGATAAAATTAAATTTATAACAAAAAAACGCGAGAAAAACAATTTGTTTTCCTCGCATTGCATTGCCCATTATCTATTACCCATTTTATCGTTAGATTGATCTTGCTGTTCTTTATCAATTTTTTGTTGATCCTTTTTATTTAGCTGTTGATCATTTGTTTTCGTAGGTTCTGTATTGTCATTATCAATTACTTCACTTGGAATATCAGGGACCAATCTACCAACAATTTGTGCCAATTCATCTAATATACCTGTAACAGGTCTTCCATCTTCAATTTGTTTCTTCATTTGCTTCAAGCGCTCATATGTGTCTACATCGGCAATTACAATGGCGTTAGCACCGTGAGGGTCATGTTGTAAACTCTCAGCAACTGAGTATTTAATCGTTTGCACTCTTGAACGTTCCAACTTTGAATCTACATCAATGCCAACGACTGCAAACTTTCCTAGTACGACGGCTGTTGCATCATTCACCTTAGGGACACTGCTTGCAAGATCGACAAGATGGTTTGCAATTTCCTGACCAGTCTTTCTGTCTACATGGTTATCGACCGTATTTTGAACCTTTACACGTGTATCATTTACATCTTCTCCAGCATTATTATTTGAACCGCAACCTGAAACAATAAAAAGTACCGCTAAGAACAGAAGGATATAAATATATCTCACCGTTTTGCCTCCTCACTCGTTCAATGTGTATTCTTTTTTTATTGTTTAATAATTCTTCTATCTTTATTCATCCATACATATATTTTTATCAACGGTCGTCCTTACACGAACAAAAATGGGATTGACTAATATAATATAATAAAAAAATTCTCGTACGAATGGATGACCTGTTTCACTCCTAAAACAAAAAAATGAAACACACTTGAGTAGGAGGCGTGATTTTGGGGAAAATTTATGTATTAGACACGAATGTATTACTGCAAGATCCTAGAGCAATATTTTCATTTGAAGATAATGAGGTTGTTATACCCGCAGTAGTGTTAGAAGAGGTAGACTCAAAAAAACGTTATATGGATGAAATAGGTAGAAATGCGAGACAAGTTTCAAAGCTTATCGATAATATGCGGCAAACAGGAAAACTACATGAAAGAATCCAATTGGAAACAGGGGGAAGCTTGCGGATTGAATTAAACCACAGATCCTTTCATGAACTACAAGAAATCTTTGTTGAGAAAACAAATGATAACCGAATCTTAGCTGTCGCCAAAAATCTCTCATTAGAAGAACAATCTAAAGAAAATGGGAAACAGGTCATTTTAGTTAGTAAGGATGCATTAGTTCGTGTAAAAGCTGATGCATTAGGATTGCAATCTGAAGATTTTCTGAGTGATCGTGTTGTTGAGGTTGATCATATATATTCGGGGTTTCTCGAGATTTATATAAACCGTAGCCTTCTTGACGTCTTTTATGAAAAAGGTGAGCTTCATGTTACCGAGTTAGTTAATCACCCATTTTATCCAAATCAATTTATCTTATTAAAAGATGCGTTAGGGGGCTCATCTTCCGCTATTGGGATTGTCGATAAAACAGGTAAAGTGGTAAAGAAGCTTCATTTTAAACAGGATCATATATGGGGCATTAAGCCAAGAAATGTACAGCAAACCATGGCGTTTGAACTGTTATTAAGAGATGATATTCCATTGGTGACGTTAATAGGCAAGGCTGGAACAGGTAAAACATTGCTAGCCCTAGCGGCCGGACTTATGCAAACAGAAGATTTAGGACAGTATAAAAAACTGTTAGTTGCCCGCCCAATTGTTCCTGTTGGTAAAGATATTGGGTTCTTACCTGGCGAAAAACAGGAAAAGCTTAGGCCGTGGATGCAGCCAATCTTTGATAATCTAGAATATTTATTTAATACGAAAAAGCCTGGTGAATTGGATGCCATTTTAGCTGGAATGGGCTCGATCGAGGTTGAGGCTCTAACCTATATTAGAGGCAGAAGCATACCGGAGCAATTTATCATCATTGATGAGGCTCAAAATTTAACCAAGCATGAAGTTAAGACGATACTCACTAGGGTTGGGGAAAAAAGTAAAATCGTGTTTATGGGAGATACTGAACAAATTGACCATCCTTATTTAGATGAATATAATAATGGGTTAACATATGTGGTAGAGAAGTTTAAGGACCAAAAAATTGCTGGCCATATTCGATTAGTAAAAGGAGAAAGGTCAGGACTTGCGCAATTAGCAGCTGATATTCTTTAAAAAACGAAGCCTGTCACGTTAAACTCTTTTAAAAAGAGTTGGTGACAGGCTATGTTCTCATGTCTAGCGCAAGCAGCCTAGCCCCTCTCTGGTCTAGCCAAGCCAATCCGTCAAAAAGGATAAAAGACATTCTTCTAACCGGCTTTTCTAATGCTTGTCGGACTTGCACAGGACGTGGCAGTAGTTAGTAGACGTTCAACTTCAAGGCGCTTGCGCTTTTCTGTATTATTCAATAATAAAAGCAGTTATATTTTTTATAGGATTTTCGCGGTTTGAGCCATCCCCAAAATAAAAATGGACAGGACCATCTTCACGTAAAGGCTTACCTTCTTTTGAAAAGCCAAGAACGGCATCATATGCTTCATTAAGTGGAATTGTTGTTTCTTGATCTTTTTGTACGACTTTTAAGTTAGTAGCTTCCTCAAATGGTTCCGCATTTTTAATAAAATCCCTGAGAGGGATTCCAAATGTACCAGTTAATATTTTTTCCTTTAAAAACTTTTTCTCTGTCTTTAAAGTAGGGGGATAAATCGCACCTTCACGGATTTCTCTATCCCAATGCATTGAAACCGATTTTGTGTATTCGCTTAAATCTTCATTAACGCTTTGATCTGATTCAAAATATGTAAGTAAATCGACTCTACGATCATCAAAAATCCACACACTAGGATCAAGTGTGATTTTAAACTTTGTTTTACCTTCAATCACAATAATTGAGTTCATACAAAATCATTCCTTTCAATCATATTATAGATGTTTTGAAACGGAATAGGAAGTATCGGAACCTCTATTGTTTATACTAGAGTACCAAATTTTTAATAAAATCCAATTTAAAGAGTAATAGTCTTATCTATTTATTCTTGCAATTTTACTGTATAAAGGTTAATATTTATAAATAGGATTAGGTATAGCTTCGGAAACGGAGGGGTTATAAATTGACTTCAGAGATTTCGGTGAATCATCGTGAAAAAGCACTGTCTTTATTACAAGCTGATGCTGAAAAGATATTAAAACTAATTAAAGTTCAAATGGATAATTTAACAATGCCTCAATGTCCACTGTATGAAGAGGTACTTGATACACAAATGTTCGGATTATCCAGAGAAATAGATTTTGCAGTGAGATTAGGATTAATAGAGGGGCCTGAAGGAAAAGAGCTCCTAACCAAACTTGAGCGTGAATTATCCGTTCTTCATGAAGCTTCAATGCGAAAATAGGTAATCGATAGATAAATCAACTCAAATTATCCGCAACATTGGATAATTTGAGTTTTTTTATAAGAGAGGTTACTGCTTCTTTTATATTGCTTTTAAAAAAGCTTTTCAAGTGTAATTACTACAAAGCTCCCTTTTAATAGGTTGTAAGATTAGAAGAAAATACAGGATTTTTGCAATACAATCCGAAAAATATAGTACAATAAGTAATTATATCCTGTATTTTAGAGGAAGATGCCGATGCTTAAGAAAATTTTAAAATCATATGATTATACCCTGGTACTTGCTGTGTTTCTTTTATGTTCTTTCGGACTCGTCATGGTCTATAGTGCAAGCATGGTCATTGCCTCAGCCCCTAAGTTTGGAGAAAATCCATCCTTCTTTTTTGACAGACAAAAAGTAGCTTTACTTGCTGGTACAGCTGCATTTTTCGTTACTATGATCTTACCTTATAAAATTTATGCAGCAAAACGACTTCTTCTTTTAATCGTTCTAGGTTCTGTAGCGATGCTTTTATTAGTATTTGTCATAGGACATACGGCAAATAATGCACAGAGTTGGATTATGGTAGGTGCAAGGGGGATTCAACCTTCAGAATTTACCAAGCTGAGCGTGATTATTTATCTTGCTGCTGTGTATTCAAAAAAACAAGCATATATCAACCAATTTGGAATAGCGGTCATGCCACCTATCATTTTTACCCTCTTAATATGTATGACAGTAGCAATCCAACCTGACTTTGGGACAGCCTTTATTATAGGGTTAATTGCTTTAACCATTATTTTTTGTTCCGGTATGGGTCTTAAAAGCCTTGGTAAACTTATCTTACTTGGGTTTGTTACAGCGGTACTTTTATCGCCGTTACTATACATTTTATCAGGTGGGATCCTATCAGAGGGACGCATGGGACGTTTCTTAGGATTTATGAATCCTTTTGAAGATGAAAAGAATGGCTACCAACTAGTTAACTCCTATATTGCTTTAGGAGCAGGTGGATGGAAAGGCCTTGGGTTAGGACAGAGTATTCAAAAGTTTAATTACCTGCCAGAAGCCCATACAGATTTCATTATGGCAATAATTGCAGAAGAATTAGGTTTATTTGGAGTCTTATTTGTATTATTATTGTTAGCATATATTGTTTTTCGAGGATTCCTAATTGCAAGAAAATGTACAGACCCATTTGGAAGTTTACTTGCAATCGGCATTTCCTCCATGATTGCCATTCAAACCTTTATTAACCTAGGAGGATTAACCGGGTTGATTCCAATCACGGGAGTTACATTACCATTTATTAGCTATGGGGGCTCATCCTTATTGTTATTAATGGCCTCTATGGGAATCTTAATTAATGTTTCAATGTTTACAAACTATCATTCCACGTATCGCACAAAAGAACAACAGCCACAAAATCAACCGGCTCGTTCTTTTCAAAAAAACTATGTCTCTTATAGATAAAAAATATCTATATGTTGATGATAAAATGTATTATACTTTTTTAATAATTGTGTAATTTTTAGAAGGAGGATTTATATGGACAAGCGCATCAAGAAGGTTCTAGTTGCCAATCGAGGAGAAATTGCAATACGTGTTTTTAGGGCATGTACAGAGTTGCATATTCGTACAGTTGCTATCTATTCCAAGGAAGATGCAGGCTCTTACCATCGCTATAAAGCGGATGAGGCCTATTTAGTTGGTGAAGGTAAGAAACCAATTGATGCCTATTTGGATATTGAAGGAATTATTGAGATTGCAAAAGAAAATGATGTGGATGCTATTCATCCAGGTTATGGATTTTTATCTGAGAATATTGACTTTGCAAGAAGATGTGAAGAAGAGAATATTATTTTCATCGGTCCTAACACTTCGCATTTAGATATGTTTGGTGACAAAGTAAAGGCAAGACATCAAGCAGAAAAAGCAGGAATTCCAGTGATTCCTGGTAGTGATGGGCCATTGAAAAGCTTAGAAGATGCTGTACGATTTGGTGAAGAATATGGCTATCCTGTCATAATCAAGGCATCTCTTGGTGGTGGCGGACGTGGAATGCGTATTGTCCGTAACAAGGCTGGAATTAAAGAATCGTATGAACGTGCTAAATCAGAAGCTAAAGCTGCCTTTGGAAATGATGAGGTATATATTGAAAAGCTAATTGAAAATCCAAAACATATTGAAGTTCAAATTATCGGTGATAGGATGGGTAATATCGTTCATCTTTATGAGCGTGATTGCTCTGTTCAAAGACGTCATCAAAAAGTGGTTGAAGTAGCGCCAAGTGTTTCTTTATCGCAATCATTGCGCCAAGACATTTGCGATGCTGCAGTTAAATTAATGAAAAATGTTCAGTATGTGAATGCTGGAACAGTTGAATTCCTTGTAGCGAATGATGAGTTCTATTTTATCGAAGTAAACCCACGTGTACAGGTTGAACATACAATCACTGAAATGATTACTGGTATTGATATCGTTCAAACACAAATCCAGGTTGCTGAGGGTCATTCCTTGCATAGTAATGATATTGGCATCCCAGCACAAGAAGATATTAAAACTCATGGCTATGCGATTCAATCCCGTGTAACAACAGAAGATCCATTAAATAATTTTATGCCTGATACAGGTAAAATTAGCGCTTATCGAAGTGGTGGCGGATTTGGTGTTCGTCTAGACGCTGGAAACGGATTCCAAGGTGCAGTAATTACACCTTATTATGATTCACTATTAGTTAAGCTATCAACACAAGCATTAACATTTGAGCATGCTGCATCCAAAATGGTCAGAAACTTGAAGGAATTCAGAATCCGTGGAATTAAAACAAATATTCCTTTCTTAGAGAATGTTGTAAAGCATGAAAAATTCTTATCAGGTGAATATGATACCTCATTTATTGATTCATCACCTGAACTATTTATTTTCCCTAAACCAAAGGACCGCGGTACGAAGATGCTTTCCTATATTGGAACAGTCACAGTCAACGGTTTCCCTGGTGTTGAAAAGAAAAGAAAGCCAGTATTTGATAAACCATTCTTACCTAAAGTAAGGCATGATGAGCCAATTCCTTCTGGCACAAAACAAATTTTAGATCAACATGGTCCTGAAGGAGTAGTGAATTGGGTAAAAGAACAAAAACAAGTTCTCTTTACTGATACAACATTCCGTGATGCTCACCAATCATTACTTGCAACCAGAATTAGAACGAATGATATAAAACAGATTGCAGATCCAACTGCAAGATTATTACCAGAATTATTCTCGCTTGAGATGTGGGGTGGAGCAACATTTGATGTGGCGTACCGCTTCTTAAACGAGGATCCATGGGAGCGTCTAGCAACATTACGTAAGCAAGCTCCAAATATCTTATTCCAAATGCTGCTTCGTGCATCAAATGCAGTTGGTTATAAAAACTATCCAGATAATTTGATCCGTGAGTTTGTAAAAGAATCTGCGGAGTCAGGGATTGATGTATTCCGCATCTTTGATAGTTTAAACTGGGTGAAAGGTATGACATTGGCGATTGATTCTGTTCGTAACAATGGAAAAATCGCAGAAGCGGCTATTTGTTACACGGGTGACATTACTGATCCAACCCGTACAAAATATGATTTACAATATTACAAAGACCTAGCAAGAGAACTTGAGCATTCAGGTGCACATATTCTTGGAATCAAGGATATGGCAGGATTGCTTAAGCCTCAAGCAGCATATGCGTTAATCTCTGAGTTGAAGGAGACAGTTTCAATTCCAATTCACTTACACACGCATGATACAAGTGGGAATGGATTATTCACTTATGCAAAAGCGATTGAAGCTGGTGTTGATATTGTCGACGTAGCGGTAAGCTCAATGGCAGGTCTAACATCTCAACCAAGTGCAAACTCATTATTATATGCATTAGAAGGAACTGAAAGAAAGCCCGAACTTTCAGTAACAGCTTATGAAGAAATTGCCCGTTACTGGGAAGGTGTTCGTAAATATTATGTAGATTTCGAAAGTGGTATGAATGCACCACATACTGAAATCTATCAGCACGAAATGCCTGGTGGACAATATAGTAACCTTCAACAGCAGGCAAAGGGGGTTGGCCTTGGCACAAGATGGGAAGAGGTTAAAGAAATGTATCGTCGTGTAAATGATATGTTCGGCGATATTGTGAAAGTAACACCATCTTCTAAAGTAGTTGGGGATATGGCACTTTACATGGTGCAAAACAACCTAACTGAAGATGATATTTACGAAAGAGGAGAAACACTAGATTTCCCTGATTCTGTCGTAGAACTATTTGAAGGATATTTAGGCCAACCACATGGTGGATTCCCTAGAGAACTTCAACGTATCATTCTAAAGGGACGCGAGCCTCTTACAGTTCGTCCTGGAGAATTATTAGAGTCTGTTAATTTCAGTGATATAAAGGATACATTAACTCACAGCCTAAACCGTGATGTGACGAATAAAGATATGATTTCTCATGCGTTATATCCAAAGGTATTTATGGACTACCAAAAAATATTTGATCTATTTGGAAATATTTCAGTTTTAGATACACCGACCTTCCTTTATGGAATGAGACTTGGTGAGGAAATTGAAATAGAGATTGAACAAGGTAAGACATTGATTGTTAAACTTGTTTCAGTTGGTCAAGCTCAGCCAGATGGCACAAGGGTTGTCTATTTTGAATTGAATGGTCAGCCTCGTGAGGTGATTGTTAAGGATTCTAATATCAAATCAACTGTTGTTGCAAAGCTAAAGGCAGATCGTGATAACGAAAACCATATCGGTGCGACAATGCCAGGTACAGTAATTAAAGTATTGGCAGAAAAAGGAGATAAGGTTAACAAAGGGGACCATCTGATGATCACAGAAGCAATGAAGATGGAAACTACTGTTCAAGCTCCATTCGCAGGTGTAGTAAAGGATATTCACGTAGCAAATGGCGAAGCTATCCAAACGGGCGACCTTTTACTAGAACTAACAAAATGATCTCATAGTGCCTCAAAGTAGAAAACTTTGAGGCACTATTTTTATGCAAAAAAATAACCCGAGGGAGTACCCTCGGATTCCATGTTTTATTGAACTGTGATGGTTTGGTTTGAATTAATTGATTCCTCATTTGTTCTTTCTGCTTCAACCTTCAATGCCATTTCATTTTTCTTACTTCTTGAAGATAATAAAATAAAGTAACTAAAAACACCGAACAGGCAAGCGATAAATAAAGCATGTGCAAGTGCGACGAAAAGATTTAGGTCAGAGAATACAACAACTGCACCTGAAATGACTTGTAACGTAATTAACCCAAGTACAATCATCCAACCGTGATAGAGAACCTTTTCATGCTTATAATGCTTAAAAATACGAATAGCAAGCATTAGTACCCAGATAAACAATATACCTGCCAACATTCTGTGTCCCATTTGAACCCACTCATGCATTTGTGTAGGAAGGCCAATATTGTTATATGTACAAACTGGCCAATCAGGACAAGCAAGAGAAGCGCCAACGTGTCGTACTAATGCACCAGTATATACAACAACTAAACTATATATCGTGATTGCGTAAAACTGAGTTCGTAGTTTTTTGTCAATTACGAGTGAATCAGCATCAAACTTCTTATCAACTTCAAAAATAAGCAAAGTCAATAGCAACACCGAAGCAAAGGATATGAGCGAAATTCCGAAATGAAGAGCTAGTACGATATCGGATTGTCCCCACATTACCGCTGCAGCACCAATCAGTCCTTGTAAAACCAAGAAAAAGAAAGATATAAATGCTAAAAATTTTGTTTCTCTAATGTGACCGATTGCTTTCCAGGCCCATATTGATAGAGCGAGAACTAAGATCCCAACAACCCCGGAAACGACCCGATGACTTAGTTCAACGACTAATTCAAAGGTAATTTCATCAGGGATTAACTGCCCGTGACAAAGTGGCCATGAATCTCCACAACCAGCCCCAGATTCTGTTTTTGTTACAAGTGCACCACCAAGCAGCACAAATAGCATACCGATTGTAGTTAGAACCGATAACCATTTTAACGAACGGCTCAAAAAATCACCTTCTTAACTTGTTAGAACATATATTTTCTATTATTTAACTATATTTCTACGATATTCATCTTATCTAAACAATAGATAAAATTCAAAGAAACGCTCTTTCTCGATATTACACAATTTACGAATTCTTTACAACCCACCTAAATTTGAAAAAAAATTTATTATTGTAGTAAAAAAGGTTGAATATTATGAAGGAGTTTGCTAGAAATAGATAGGAGGGAAGAATAAACTTTCGACAAGTACCTAAAAACATTAGATTAACACTATTATTATAGTGCAAATAGTAATTATACCGCGGTTTTGTTATTGGCTTGAGGTCACAAAATAGTCATAAATTCTTAACGAAATGTTCACAAAAATGGTCGAAAATGTGATTTAATATACAGAAAGGGTAGTTTTTAATATAATTTATAATATCTACAGCATAACAACCTTGATAAGAAAAAATGGACTCATTTACATACCACTAAACCCGAAAACGCTTTATATTAGTTATTGCGTTTTTTAAGACTGAAATAGGTACAAAATGGTAATGGGGTTTCGAAATGTGATTTACTACATAAATAATGAGGTTAAAAGAATCGCTGTACGCAATACAAGGTGATGTATTTGAAAGTAAGGTTCAATATAATAAGGAGGCTTCACGATGACGACGACAAGGTCTGTACTTGGTACAGATGACAAAATACAAAATGAAGAAATTCGTGATCAGGAATATCGAACCACCGCCTATAAGGATTTCCTTGCACTTATTAAAATTGGGATTGTAAATTCCAATTTAATAACAGCATTTACTGGTGTATGGCTTGCCCTGTTTTTTACAGGAAAAAGCTTTTTATCTGAGTTAGATATTGTCATATATACACTAATAGGCTCTGCACTTGTGATAGCTGGTTCCTGTGCGGTGAATAACTATTATGATCGAGATATTGATCACGTGATGGAACGTACTAAAGTACGTCCAACTGTAACCGGTAAAATTAATCCTAATCATGTTTTAGTATTGGGAATAATACTCATACTAATAGGAACTGGATTTCTACTACTTACGACAGTTACTGCCGCAGTAATTGGATTAATTGGAGTTTTCTCTTATATATATTTATATACAATCTGGTCAAAACGTAGATATACGATTAATACCGTAATTGGTAGTATATCTGGTGCTGTACCGCCACTCATTGGTTGGGCAGCGATTGACCCAGACTTACACGTAATAGCGTGGCTCTTGTTTTTGATTATGTTTATTTGGCAACCGCCTCACTTTTTAGCACTTGCGATGAGACGCGTTGAAGAATACCGTGCGGCAGGAGTTCCAATGCTGCCTGTTGTTCATGGATTTGCAATGACAAAGAGGCAAATCATGATTTGGATTCTTTGCTTGCTTCCACTTCCTTTTTATATGTTTTCTTTAGGCGGCCTATTTGTTTTAATCGCAACACTCCTAAATATCGGATGGCTAGTACTCGGAATTAGGGGATATAAAAGTGCGGATGATATCAAATGGGCAAAACAAATGTTTGTTTACTCACTTAACTACTTAACGATCATGTTTGTAACAATGATTATCGTTACATTAGTGTAAGAGGGTTTCAAAATATAAATAATTCTTCTATTACAAGTAGGGGGATTTAATATCTTTTTCATAAAGATAGTAGCAAAATATTATTGAAAGAGGGGTTTGATTAAGCTATGAAAAAATGGCTACCAAAAGTGCGCATACTTACACTGTTTAGTTTTATGGCGCTACTGTTAGCAGGGTGTGGGGAACCATTCGTTTCTGCACTTACCCCAGCAGGGGAAGTAGCAAAAATGCAGTACGATTTAATGATTCTTGCAACATTAATCATGGTAATCGTAATGGCAGTAGTTGCAGTAATCTTCGTTATTGCCTTAGTCAAATTTAGACGTAAAAAAGTTGGTGAGAACAAGATTCCTAAGCAAGTAGAAGGAAATCACACTTTAGAAATCATTTGGACTACTATTCCAATTCTATTGCTTTTGATTCTTGCAGTTCCAACAGTTTCGGCTACTTTTAAATTAGCTGATGTAAAGGCGATGGAACAAGACGAGGATTCAGTTGTTGTCAATGTTACTGCAAATTTATATTGGTGGGAATTTGAATACCCTGGTGAAGGCATTGTAACTGCCCAGGAGCTAGTTGTTCCTACAGATGAAAGAGTTTATTTTAACCTAATAGCTGCAGATGTAAAGCACTCATTCTGGATTCCGGCAGCTGGTGGAAAATTAGACACTAATACAGACAACGTAAACAAATTCTGGTTAGAGTTTGACTCTGAAAGTACAGAAAAAGCAGGTGGCTTACTATATGGTAAGTGTGCTGAGCTTTGTGGACCTTCACATGCACTTATGGATTTTAAAGTAAAACCAGTTCCACGTGCTGAATATGATAAGTGGATTAACAGTATGGTAGCTGCTAAGGATGCAGAACATGTACCTGCTAATGATGTTGCAAAAGCCGGTGAAGAATTATTCACTACGAACGGTTGTATCAACTGTCACGCACTTAATCCTGGTGAAAAGCGTCCGACTGCTCCAAGCTTAGCTAATTTCGGTGATCGTTCAAGTATCGCTGGTAAATTAGAATTTACTGAAGATAATTTAAAGGATTGGTTAAAGGATCCTGAATCAATCAAGCCAGGTAACAACATGACTGATACTTATGATAGTCAAGGTTTATCTGACCAAGATTTAGATGCTTTAGCTGAATATCTCATGGGACTCAAAATTGAATAGTAGATTATGGAATAAGGAGGTCACATTGTGAGTACTTTAACTCAGAAAAAAGGGTTTGGTGCTGTTTTATGGGATTATTTAACAACAGTTGACCATAAAAAAATTGCTAAACTTTATATAATGGCTGGTGGCTTTTTCTTCCTACTTGGTGGGATCGAAGCCCTTATTATCAGGATTCAGCTTGCTATTCCTGATAATAACTTTGTAACTGCTGGCTTTTTTAATGAAATTATAACTATGCATGGTACAACCATGATTTTCTTGGCAGCCATGCCGCTGTTACTTGGATTTATGAATGCCGTCATGCCACTTCAAATAGGTGCACGTGACGTTGCATTCCCATTTGTAAATGCTTTAGGTTTCTGGTTATTCTTCTTCGGAGGAGTCTTCCTTAACTTAAGTTGGTTTATGGGGGGGGCACCTGATGCAGGTTGGACTTCTTATGCTTCGCTTGCATTACACTCAGAAGGTCATGGTATTGACTTCTATGTACTAGGGCTTCAAATTTCTGGTATTGGTACTTTAATTGGTGGTATTAACTTTTTAGCGACTATTATCACAATGAGAGCACCTGGTATGACATATATGCGTATGCCATTATTCACATGGACTACGTTTGTAGCATCAGCATTAATTTTATTTGCATTCCCTCCATTAACTGTAGGGCTATTATTAATGATGTTTGACCGTATCTTTGGTACAGCATTCTTTGTTCCATCAATGGGTGGAAACACAATCATTTGGGAGCATTTATTCTGGATCTTCGGTCACCCAGAAGTGTATATCTTAATTCTCCCGGCGTTCGGTATTTTCTCAGAGATTTTTGCTACATTCTCTAGAAAAAGACTTTTCGGATATTCTTCAATGGTATTCGCAACAGTTTTAATTGGTTTCTTAGGATTCATGGTATGGGCTCACCACATGTTTACAACAGGTTTAGGACCAATTGCAAACTCAATTTTCGCGGTAGCTACAATGGCAATTGCCGTACCGACTGGTATTAAAATATTTAACTGGCTCTTCACAATGTGGGGCGGTTCAATGAAATTTACAACACCTATGTTATATGCAGTTGCATTTATTCCATCTTTCATCATGGGTGGGGTAACAGGTGTTATGTTAGGTTCTGCACCTGCAGACTATCAGTATCATGATTCATATTTCGTAGTTGCTCACTTCCACTATGTAATTGTTGGTGGGGTTGTATTAGCTGTATTCGCGGCTACTCACTACTGGTGGCCAAAAATGTTTGGTAAGATGCTTAACGAAACTTTAGGTAAAATCACGTTTTGGTTATTCCTAATTGGTTTCCATTTAACATTCTTTATTCAGCACTTCCTTGGACTAATGGGTATGCCACGTCGTGTATTCACATTCTTACCTAACCATGGTTGGGAGCTTGGAAACTTAATCAGTTCAATCGGCGCTGCATTTATGGCAGTTGGTACCATTGTTCTTCTTATTAACGTTGTGGTCACATCTGTTAAGGGAGAAAATGTAGGAGCCGATGCATGGGGCGATGGACGTACACTTGAGTGGGCAATTCCATCACCACCACCATACTATAACTTTAAGCAATTACCTTTAGTTCGTGGCTTAGATGCTTTTTGGGTAGAAAAAATGCAAGGTAAAAAAGAAATGACTCCTGCAGAACCACTTGGAGACATTCATATGCCAAACAGCTCTTTCTTACCTTTCATGATTTCCTTTGGACTATTTGTTGCAGCATTTGGTTTCTTACACCATCCAGATGGTGTAAGTTGGTCAGTTCCAGTTATGATCATTGGAGGAATCATTACTTTTGGTTCTATGTTATTACGTTCAGTTATTGATGATCATGGATACCACATTCACAAAGCAGAATTAATGGACGATGATGACAAGAAAGGGGTTGAGGCATAATGCACGTGGAAGAAAAATTAACAGCTGAAACTTTTCCTGCAGAGCCTGAAAAAGCGACCCTTGAAGGAAAAAATAAATTTATCGGTTTTTGGCTCTTTCTTGGAGGCGAAACAGTTCTTTTCGCTTCCCTTTTTGCAACATATTTAGCATTGAACAAAAGTAATGGTACGGGTCCATCATCACAGGATTTATTCGAGATTCCACTTGCTTTTGCAATGACAATGATCCTTTTAACTAGTTCATTAACTAGTGTGTACGCTATGTATCATATGAAAAACTTTAATTTCAAGAAAATGCAGCTTTGGTTGGGTCTAACTGTCCTGCTCGGAGCAGCTTTCCTAGGATTAGAAATCTATGAGTTTAACCACTATGTACATTTAGGTCATACAATCACAGGCAGTGCCTTTGGTTCTGCATTCTATTTGCTTGTTGGAACTCACGGTGCTCACGTGCTATTCGGTTTATGTTGGGCTCTTGCAATAATGATTCGAAACGCTAACCGCGGATTAGATTTATATAATGCACCTAAGTTTTATGTCTTTAGCCTTTACTGGCACTTTATTGACGTAGTATGGGTGTTCATCTTTACTGTTGTATATTTAATGGGAATGGTGGGATAAACACATGGCAAATAATACTAATAATACTAATGTTGATTTAGCTTATCGCAGAAGAAAAAGTGCGGAAGAAATGAAACATCATGTTATTTCTTTTGCCCTGATGATTTTTCTTACGATAATTGCCTTTATTGCAGTTGGATCTGAGCAATTTTCACCATATGTAGTAGTACCATTTATTCTACTTCTAGCTGTAATTCAGGTTATTTTACAATTGTTTTACTTCATGCATATGAATCATAAAGGACATGAAGCACCAAAGATGTTCCTATTTTCAGGAGTGTTAATTGCTGCTGTAACTGTTCTATGCTTTATGACAATCATTTGGTGGTAAGTGTTTGAAAAAGTCGGTGTAAAAACCGGCTTTTTTCAATCTCTTTAACATTTCTAATTTAGACAAGAAATGTTCATAAATGGTTTGTTTGCATGGCTATTTCCCTAAGAGTATAATTAAAATAATAGTATCTACATATTGTTTAACTTTTTTCAGCGGACGTTCACAATTTCTGTAAGTGGGATAAATGAAGAATAACCACCCAATTTAGTAGGGTGTTCAAACATCGGCTGAATAAAGTTAATGCCTCCGGCGGATGCCACAGATTTTCAAAGGTAAATTTTTCGAGCATAAGAACAAAGACTAAGAACGCCACTT